>JAOZMU010000067.1 GCA_029934165.1 Bacteroidales bacterium | reverse complement strand
CAAATATTGAACCAAACAGAAAATTTATTGACCAACAACGTTCTACAATAGAACCGAAAAAAATATTGAAATGGTTTTTTATGGGCGGCTTAGTTTCTTGTGAAAGTATTGAAAAGATTAATGCAAATCCTGCTCAAAAATAAACAAAGGTAAGACAAAGACTATATACATTAGCGAAAAAACCAGCCCTGCCACTGTGCCAACAGCAAGTTGAAACCAAAAAGAATAGATGCTATTTCCAACAATAAAAGGCAAAAAACCTATTATTGTGGAAGCAACCGTTAGAAAAATCGGTGTAATTTTGCGTTGCAGTGCTTTTATAAGATTTTTGGTTCTATTACGTTTTTTTTGCTTGTCGATGGAATTATACTCATTTAGCACATGAATAGCCGCATTTACCGACAAACCACTCAGCACAACCACAGCTCCAAACCCGCCATAACCAAACGGAACATCAAAAAACCAAAACACAATGAAAAGACCAATCAGCGAAAACGGAATAGTAAATATTATTACAAAGGGCTGACGTATAGACTCGAACAAGATGGAGCAGACGAAAAAGATTATCGCCAAAACCAGAAAAATAGCAGAGGCAAGGTCTTTTGTCTCGTAGTCTAAAAACCAGTATCGCGGAAGCTCCTTTGCTCGATATCCAACAGGAAAGATACTTTTCATCTCATCGAAAACTTGTGCAAGATATTGACTACCAAACTTTTCTGCGCCAGTGTAAAGAAAAGTTATCATCACAATATACTCCTGATTTTCTTTTGTAACCGCGGCATCTTTAAAGTTTTCCGAAATATCGGCAATTTGGCTCAACCGTGTCTGAGCTTCAGGTGTTTTAATTGCTTCATTTTCAAGCAACCATAAATTATTTCTAAGTGATTTATCTGATTTAAGTATTATTTGCTGGTTATTTTTTCCATCGAAATAATGAATCGTTGGCTGGTCGGTATCCGAGAAAACTTTTAGATAAGAAAAGACCTCACTCGTAGATATTTGAGAAGCTGCCATTTTATCATACTTTGGTGAAATTAAAACGTTGAAATTCTGAACTTTACGCTCCATACTGTAATCTCCAATAGCGACATCAAAAACACGTTTATGCCTTTCGAGCTTTTGTTTGATGTGCTTTGCCATTTCCAAAAGTTTATCGTAGTTATACCCATAAACAGCAGCCATAAAATTTATTGATTTTCCCCACGATTCATTGTCATTTATAAAAATATCTCTGAAAGAAAGTGAAATATTTATTCCACCTTGTTCTTGTGCAATAACGGTTAACGCCTGCAAAATCTCAAAAGGAGAACCTGTATCTGCATATTGTTTTTTTATCTCGACAGACATTGACGCATTTTCGGAGTTGTTGACATTGCATACAATTTGATTTACAGCCTTATAACGCTTGGCTTCTTTCTCAAAACGTTTCATTACATTGTTGAGTTGTGCCACTGTTCCTGCAATTGGAACATTTACACGTAAATAAATCGTATTACTCACACGCCGAGGAAGTTGTCTGCGTGTTAAAACTTCATCTACAAATAAGCGTAGCGAGCCACCAAATGCTTTTTCGATGTAGGGACGCACTTTTTCTGAAAAGAAATCGGCACCTATTGTTCTGTTGTACAATTGATTAAACGGAATTTCCTCTGAAATGCTGTTGGGTACGAGAAAAATTGGTAAACCAAACATTAAAATAATTACCGCAAACGCATATTTTTTCTTTCTACTCAAAAACGAGATTATTGCTTTATATTTTCCTAAAAGTCTAATTAATTTCCTTAATTTTATAAGGCTATTTCTTTTTTTTGAAACGTGATGATTCCTAAAACTAAACGCCGGAATAAAATAAAACGCCACAACCACCGAAATAGTTAAGTTAATTATTATAACCCACGCAAAATCTGCAAGTTGGCTCTGAATTGCCTCACCCATAAAAAAGATAACGCATAATGACCCAATAGAAGTCAGAGTGGCAGCCACGACAGGAATAATGACATTACTATTTCTTTTAAAACGTTGATTATCAATAACTATAATACTGTTATCAATTATCAAGCCAAGCGAAACAGCAATTCCGGCTATTGAGAAAGTGTGTATTTCAATTCTGAAAACATAGTATAAAATGCAAGACAAAAGTACGATAACAATAAGGCTGATAAAAACCAACAATGATTGGTTTATACTTTTGTTTACTAGCAATATAAATATAAGTAAAACGCAAAGAGTAACTAAAGTGCGTGTGGATAAATCGGACAATTCTTTCTCTACTTTTTGTGCGGCATCGTGCAGAACATTTAGCGTTATGCTTGGAGGCAGGTTTTTTATGCCTGCTTCTATTGTTTTATTGATTTTATTTCGGGTTACGATTTGGTTTGCATTTGGGCTACTGTAAATGTTTAAGTTGATAGTAGTCAGCCCATTAATCCTGTAATATGAATTTGGAGGAGGCATTGCTTTCCGAATTGTTACAATTTTTGTTAGGGGTATAAACTCATTGTTTCCTGTCTTGATTTTTATCTTTTTCCAGTCTTGTTTTGTCTTAGCATCTGGCAAAAAAACTACCCCAGAAATTCCACTGTTTTTTGTAGAATATCCTGAGCCAATATTTCGCAGTTTTAAGTTTGCCGACAAGGTGGAAATCAAATCATCAATGCCGATACTCAACGCTGTTAATTTGTCAGCATTATAGATAATTTCCCAGCGTGGACGTACTCCTCCAAATATGTCAATTTGTCCAACTCCTTCAATAATTGATAGCATGGGAATTAATTTATCCTCTATACTTTGCTGAATTTCAGAGCTTTCCATGTTGCCAGTAACTGCATAGGTCAGCAACGGACGCTCGTCTGTGCCACTGTTGCTCTGTTTGTCCATAGCTATTTTGGGATAGCTAACGCCTTTGGGCAATTCGGGAAAAACACGTTTTATAACTGACGATAGCTCAAACCGAAACAGCTCTTTAGAAATGTCTTTATCATACTCAATTTCGATTGAAGCAAAGCCAAAGGACGATTTACTGGAAATATTTCGGACACCGGAAAGCTGTGCAAATAGTGCTTCAAGTTTCTGTGTTACACCATTTTCTATGACACGTCCAGATGCAGAAGCCCAAGCATAATTCACTGAAACCTTGTTTGTTGTCGGCGAAGGGAGCAACTGCACAGGAAGCATCGGCAAAAATGCTAATCCAATAACCGAAAATGCTATAAAAATTAATTTAATGCGAAACGATTTGCCCTTTGTCATTTTGTTGCGCTTTTGTAAGAGTTCTTATATAAAAACTTATATAACAGCGGAATAAAGAACAAACTAACAATCGTTCCAAGCGATAAACCACCAATAACGGCTAAAGACATTGGTCTCTGGATTTGAGAGCCAAGTCCATCGAAAAATAGGACGGGAACTAATGCCAAAACTGTTGTTAAGCTCGTCATTACTATTGAGTTAATGCGTCGAAGTCCGCCACTATGTACTGCTTGGTCAATCGTCATTCCGTTTTTTCGACATTGATTTATTGTGTCAATTTTAATAATTGAGTCGTTTATCACAATTCCGCTCATAATAATTATTCCAATTATAGACATTAAATTGATTGTTTCGTTAAATATCCACAAAAGAAATAGTGAACCAGCAATATCAATCGGCACTTCAATCAGGATAATTAGTGGTTGCAAAAGTGATTCAAATTGAATAGCCAGAATAAGATAAAGCAAAGATAATGAGATTAATAAAACATAAATTAATTGATTTATTAAAATTTTGTTCGAGAAGAAATTACCATAAAAGGCTAAACTTATTTCTGGCGATTGCGCGAAATATGATTTTACACTTTCTATAAATATGTTTTTATCAATTACTTCCTTTTTTTCGTAGCTGAAGGGTAAATATTCGCCATCTTTACCAGAAAATATTGTCTTGAAACTTGCCTTTTGTCCTGTTTTAATCAAATATCGGATTGGTATTTCGGTGCCATCTGATGATGTAATATGTTCTTTTTCAATTGTTTCCGATATTGTATTAATATTACCACCTATCGTTATCGGAATAAACTGATTTCCTGTTTGCAGGTTATCAACTAAATTGGAACTGAAAATGGCTGCCAGTTTTGTGTAGAGCGATTGTATTGAGATTTTGTAAAGTTCTAATCGTTCCGGAATTGGAGTAATTGTGTGAAAGTGTTTTTGCGGAATTTGACTAAATTTTTCGTTCAAAGTTGTATCCTGAAAATCATAGATTGCACGCGTTATATAATTCGGAGTAAAGTCGATATTTCTGTTTCGTGGCATTAAGCGCAATTCAATTTCCGAGCCAGAGGTGCGAAAAAGACGCTCGAAAATATTTTCTGGCGGTTTATACTCAAATTTGGCTTTCGGAAATTTCTGTCGAAGATACGATGTTGTTCTGGTTACGATGGTTTGCAAATTGGTGGAATCTACTGCTATATAAATTTCTGTTTCGGAGCTGCTTCGCGATGAATTAGCGTCTAAAAGAAATTGCTGTTCGCCAATTAAACTATTGAATTGCAAGACATTACTACCAACAATTTTCTGTATTTTCTTAACTCTTGTGTGCGATTCGGAAACAGAAATGTTCTCGTTCCAATCAATGGTCAAAACAACTTCGTTTTGATTTATGTTTGGCATTTTGCTACTCTCAATGCCTTGAGACAGAGGAATTATTGTGAAACCTATTGCCAAAAAAACTATCGTTGATAGCATTGGCTTTTTTGTGAAAAATTTGTGCCCTCTTTCGTAAAAACTATCCAGACGAACGAATGGTTTTTTGTTGTTTGATTGCGTATTTTTCATAAAAACATGATAGTATGTCGGAATAACAACTACGGAAACAATTAGTGAGCTAAGTAATCCAACTGAAACGGCAACAGCTTGGTCGTAAAAAAGCGCACCTGTTATTCCGCTCATAAAAATCATTGGCACAAAAACGGCACATGTCGTAAGGACAGAACTTATCAAGGGGCGAACAACTTCGTTAGCTCCATCTACACAGGCGTTTAGTAGGTTTTTGTTTTGTTTTAGGTGCTGTCCAATATTATCAATTACGACTATTGAATTATCTACAATCATTCCAATTCCGAGTATTAACCCTGTGAGCGACACAATGTTAATAGATATATTTAGGGTGTGGAGCAATAAAATACTGACAATCAGAGAGCATGGAATTGTGATACCAATCAGGATTGGTATTCGCGGATTGCGAAGGAATAAAAACAATAGTAAAAATGCTAATAAACCTCCAAGAATAAGACTTTGTTTTAAGTTAGAAATTGAGACTTCGAGTAAAATTGTTTGGTCGCGGCTAACCGATATTTCGACATCGGCATATTGTTCTGCAAATTCTTTTCTGAGCGAAAGCAAACGTTCCCGCAATTTGTCCATTCGTGCATCTGCCTGTTTTACAACGGCTATCGTTATTGCTCGTTTGCTGCCGACAGTAAAAATGCCATTGGTTTTTTGTGGTCTTTCTGTTATTTCGGCAAAGTCTTTGAGCTGAATTAAGTGTCCGTTATTGTTGAAATAGATATTGGCGACATCTTCTTTTGTCGATAGTTGGGAGGAAAACGAAATGTTATAACGATAATTTCCTTGTCTGACCAAAATACTACCCAAGCGTAAATTGTTCTGACGAAATGCCTCTTCAATTTGATGCAGAGTTATACCCATTGAGTTGATTTTGTTTTCGTCTGGAATGATTGTTATTTCGGGGTATGCTTGTCCGGAAATGTCGGCTATTGCAATTTCGGGCTGCTGTTCCAATCGGCGTTTTATGACAGCTTGAGTAAACTCGCTGAAACTGAGGAATCTATCATTGGTAATTGTGCTGTCTTTGAGCGATAAATTGAGGTAGAAAGCGGGAATATCGAGTGCGCTTGCCTTGACGACAACAGGGCGCGAAATTCCGCGAGGAAATCGGCTCATCATTCGGTCGATTTTTTCGTTTACTTCTATGTATGCCAAGTCGGTATCGACACCATAATCGAATGTAAGTCTGATGGTTGACTGTCCGTCTTGGGTTTGAGAAACGACGTCGTTGAGCCGCCCAACTTGCAACAACTGATTGCGCAAAGGGCTAACTACGGTTGCATCTAACTGGCGCGCTTGAAGCTCGGGCTGCGAAATACGTACAGTGATTTCGGGGATTTTTACATCGGGCATTAGCGAAATTGGTATTTGCTGCAACGAGGCAAAACCAACGACAAAAATGGCGATGAGAGCCATTGATACGGCTATTGGGCGTTGAACGAGAAAGCGAATCATTGGATTGTGTGTTTCTGTAAATGTCTGAGAATTAAGGTCTAAAGCCTTGTTTGTTGAACCGCTTGCTACGAAGTCATTGCGGCAGGGATTGCAGCGGTAGCTTGCCGAAGTCGGCTTGCGATTTTTCGGACGGGTTTTGAGAGCGACCAGCGGAAGCTCCTCAAAACCCGATTCCGAAAACGCAAGGCGCGAGGCAACTACAAGCGGAAAGCCCACAAGCCGCCCAATAAAAACTGTTTTTTACCTTATTGGCTACGTGTTTATGCGCTTAAAGAGATTTTTTACATACGTCAAATACATTTTCTATGATTTTATTCATTTTATTTTTAGGAAATTTTATCTCGGAAGCCAATTTTTGCATATCTTTTTGTGTGGGGTTTCCTTTTCCTGAAACTGCCGTTGCATGCTCATTTCCAAAGCCATCGGATTTTAATAAATCGTAAGCTGGGCTTAGTTTCCACTCGTTATTTTTATGGATAAAACTAAAATTCTTGGAATGGTCGTCTTTGTTTTCTATGGCGACATTAAAAACCATTATTCTAAGTAGTTTTTCTAGCTCTTTAGCGTTTTTTGTCAATGCCATGGTGGCTTTTGCTAACTGCAAATAGTCCAGTGATGGAAACCGATGACTGGCATGCAGCAAACCACTTGCGGAATGGACGTGAAACCGTTGCTGTTTGTCTCTATCGAATAATTGTGTGCCGAAATATTGCCCTTCAAAAAGTCGCGTTTCGGGCATTTCTATTCCACATTTTCGCGCTAATTGCGAATAATAAAACTCTTGTTCGCCAATGTTTTTTGGGTCGGACGAAGCCGCAAATTTTACCATCCAAGTTTTGCCTTGGCTTTTTATCAACACCTTTGGACGTGCGCCACCCGAAGAGCCTGTTTGTTCCAACAAGGATGTAACTGTCGGCAAATCAGCTTGTTCCGAAAGTATTTTTGAGACTTTGCTGGCAATTTCGTTTAGGTTTTGAGTTTGTTTTTTATAGATAAAACTATTGTCTGGCTCGTAGGTTAAAGCTCCCATTCCGTTATTTCCGACGAAAGCCAATCTGTCTAAAACGGTTAAAGAAGCTAATTTGATGTTTTTACTTTGTAAGTATCTGTCAAGTAAGAGATTTCCCCAGCCGTCTGGCATAGAATCGTCAAAAACACCAAAAAGTCCATCAAAAGGTTCGTGTTTTGCAACAAAAACACCGCTTTTCAGTGGCAGAAAAAATGGCGAAATTGAAAAGCCATTTTTGAGCCATTCTGCGTTATATTCGAAAAGGCATTTTTTGTCGTTGCCGATTGCCAAACGTCCAAGTTGCCGATTGTTTATTTTTACGTTAAGTACGGCGTGCTTCATGGTTCTGAAATTTGCTGAGGTATAGGACTTTAGGACAAAAATTAAATTATACCTTGTTTGTTGCTGATTTACAAAAAAATTGTAAGGACACTTACTTTCTTACTCGTTTGCGTTTTTTTGTTTTCTTTTTATAGAGAAAATCCTCAATTGTATCAATTTTCGTTTCCGCAAAAAGGTTTTCAAAAGCATCGGTTACATCTAACGTTATGGCTAATTTTAGCAAACTGGAAAGCGAAATTTCTGCTTTTTGCTCAAATCGTTTTAAGCTCGACAGCGAAACTCCAGAACGTTGGGCTAAATCTGATTGTGTGAATTTTTTTGAAATTCGCATTTTTTGAAAATTTGTAGCAATTTTTTCCAAAAGAAATTTGGAATCACTTTTGTTTAACAAAAAATCTATATCGGTCATTATATTGTCCTTTAAGTGCTGTTTGTTGTGTTAAGGGACAATATATGGGTTTTTATTTTAATAAAAAAATGATTTAATGACTAAAATCTCAAATTCATATAAAGCCTTAATAATCAACCGCTTTAAAATGTTATCAGTGTATTTTCACTTTTGCGTTATGGTCGAGGTTTAGGTTTCCGGAAACGATGATTGTGTCGCCCGAAGAAATTTTTCCGCTAACGGCACAGTGCTTGCTATTTTCGTGCAAAACTTTGACATTTTCCCACATAGCACGTCCGTTAGAGTACTTGAAAACCACGTCTTTACCAGAACGTATTACGATTGCCTCGCGTGGGAAAAAAACTTGGTTGCTGATGTAATTATTGACAATAACTTTAATATTCATGCCACTTATCAAACTGCCGAATTTGTTTTCTATTTCTGCCCGAACTTCTATTTTTCCTGTTTCGTCAACAATTGGGTTTATTGCCGAAACATTTCCTTTGTATTTTAGAGTGTCTTCTGCAAATGTCTGAATATGTACGCTTTGACCGAAACGTAATTTCGTTGCCTCGTTTTCTAAGACAGAAAAGACGGCAATAAATTTGCTGCTACCAACAACGCTGCAAAACACTTTTCCGGGCTGTGAATAATTGTGTGGTTTTATGTCCAAATTTGCAATTATGCCATTAATTGGTGCTGTTATTATTGTGCTTTTTAGCGTTATACGGACAAGTTCCAGCTCGACAAGTGCATCGGAATAGCCGCTCTTTAGGTCGAAAAAAGTGCGAACTTCTTTGTTTATTTTACTCGAATCGAGGGCGCGGTTTTTATAGGCTATCAGCAAATCGTTGCGTTCGTGAATTGCTCTTGTCAGTCTATTCTCGGCTTGCTGCAATTTCAGGCGTTGCAGTTTGCTGTTTAGGCGTGCCAAAGTGTCGCCTTTGCGTACGTGTTGCCCGTTGCGAACTGTGATTTGTTGTATTTTCTCAGAAATTTGAAATCGTATTTCGGCTTGCTTGGTGGGTGCGAGTTTTCCGTTGCTGATAATTTCCATCGCAAAATGCCCTTTGTGTGCTATTGCTGTGTCCACGTAATGTTTTGATGTTGAGGAAGATGCCTTAGTATTTTCGGGTAAAATATCGGAAGATGTTTCTGTGTTTGTACATGCATTATGTGCCAACAACAAAATGGTGCAAATAGTATATGCAAGAATGGAAAAGCTGTGCTTCATGGGTATTGTGGTTTGTGATTGTGAAAACACATAATAATTTTTTTACGGTGCAATAATACCAAAAAATTCCGACATCTTGCGAAGCGGAATTTTTGAATTATCAACCTAAATTTTGTGCGATTTATTTTTGGATTGCAATTTCCAATAATTTATCATATTCGCTCGGATTGCCAATGTGGATTACGGTGTCTATTTCGTTTTCATTCATAACATAAGCAACAGGCGCATTGAACATTAAGTTCAGATTGATTGAGTATGAGCCAATGTCTTGAATGACATTTGTTTGCGCCAAGAGCGTGGAGTCAAATTTTGTTTCAATTGTTTTACGAAAAAATGACGACAAACAAAACGTAAATGCTTTGTTTTCGTGGGTTTTTTTCACAAATCCTGCTGCCGACTCAACACAAGACCCACAGCCGTCCATAGGCACAAAGAGAACAATTTTATTGTTGATGTCTGTGGCGAATTTTTTACAAAATTTATCAAGTTGCTCTTGTTCTGTGCTTACTGCCACAGTTTTATCTGCCTCGGCGGCACACGACACCACAAAAATAAGTAAGCAGAAATATGCAATTTGTCTGAAAGTTTTCATTATTTTTCAATTATTTTTGTGCGTAGGGGCACGCCCTTGTGGCTGCCCAATTAAACAATTCGTTTCAATAGGGCAACCAGAATAGGGCAACCACAAGGGTTTGCCCCTACATTTCTTTCAATTCGAAAAGTTCAAATTTTAGATAGTCTTCGTCAAAATCGGGGTTTTTGATGTGGTTCGTAGAGATGTATAAACCTTCGGGGGCGACGAAGTACATGTATGGATTGTACGTATTTTCGGGGAAAAGAGTTTCGCCGATTACGTTGAGGTCTTTGTCCATGATTATGATTGAGAATTGTTTGCGAAATTCACCGTTCTCAAACATTGATTCAGTATTATTAAAAACTACTTTTGGATAAAAAAAACGATAGTAAACATCTCTATATCTATCATATACGAAGTTTGAATATTGTGCCAAACATTCTTTTGTTTTATCCACTGTTTTTGCTTTCATGAGATTATCTTCGGCATACCTACTTTTTGCTAAAACCTTTGTATAACTGTTACTATTTTCATCAGTATATTTATAAATGTAATTGCTGTAGTCAAAAGAGTACAAAAAGGCATCGTTTTGATATTCTCGCTTCCAATTATAACTATAAATCATCATATCAGGAGTACAGTAGTCTTCTGGCACATGTAATTTCCCCAAAGTTAGAATAGTCTTTGAGTGAAATATTTGCGTGTAAAATACAATCTTTCACATCTTCGCATGTATTTACGGGATTTAACCATCGCAAGCAATAATTAATTTTGTCTCCTATCAATATTGGAAGTTGATTTCGTGAAGATCTGAATGAGGCAGGTATTGTGTAATTTTTACCTATTACTTCTCCATTAAATGCTTTAATCAATGCTCCTTCTCTAGTCATAAAAGAAAAGCCCTGAAAGCTTGTTGCGACGGCGATTGTGGTGTCATTTAAAAACGAAAACCCAAATATTTTTCCACCAGGGAATCCTTCTTCATTTTTCGGTACAATAATTTTATGGTTCTTTATAAGATTGTGTGGGTAGTATAGGCTAATAATAGTTATATT
>JAOZMU010000587.1 GCA_029934165.1 Bacteroidales bacterium | reverse complement strand
TAAATCAGGCGTAAGCAAAATTATTAATTATTAATTATTAATTTTCCATTATTTAGTAAGGTCTAAGACCTATTTTTTTATGACGCGTAAATACACTCAGACCTTGCAACTATTCGTTACTGTCTTTTTTATATTCTTTGAGTTGTTTTTTCAATTTTTTAATGCTCTCTTTCAATTTTTTGTTCTCTAAATCGAGGCTGCTTTGGCTTTTCTTGGCAGCTTTGGTTGAGTTTTTCAGGAAATTTTCGTTGGCAAGTAATTTTTCTTTGGCAATCTCAAATTTTTCTTTTTGAGATTCAAGCTCTGCCTGAGATTCAAGAAGTTTTTGGTTTTTTTGTTCCAACTTGTCAAAAGTTTCTTGCAATTCTCTTTCGTGAGCAGATATTTTTGCATTCAAACTACCAAGCTCAACTTGTTTCGAGGTCATGTCCTGATTTTGTTCTAATATTTTGATTTCCTTATCCTTAGCATTTTTAAGAGTTTTTTTCAAGGTTTTTTCGCTCTTTTGTATTTTTTCGTAAGCCAACTCAACTTCTTTTTTTTGTTCTGACATTTCTTCTTGTATGACATTCAAATCGGCGATTGTTTTTTGTAGTTCTTCTTCTTTTTGTATTACCTCGCTAAATGATTTCTTACTGTTCATTTCAGCAGTTTTCGATTGTTTCAGTGCTTTTCGTAAAATGTCTTCTTTGTCTTTCATTTTTGTATTTATTCGTCTAAGCTTTTCTTGTTCATTTTGCATTTTTGTCTGTGTATCACCGAGTTGGATTGCTTGCTGCTTTAGTTTTTCTTCATTATTTTTAGACTCCGAAATGTCAAGATAAATTGTCAGGATTTTCAGAATAGCCTTATTTTCATCAAGAATCGGATGATATATTTCCGTAAACCAAAGATATTTGTTGTTTTCGGATTTATACTTACGCTCAATTTGTTTGGATTCTCCCATCCAAAGTTCTGTCCAGAAACTATTATATTCTGACAGCGTAATATCCTCTTTATCAATTATTTCCAACTGAGGCAGTCCTAAAAAATTTTCAACTCGCCGATTTAATTTTTCCGCAATAAATTGATTTGCAGATATTATTTTCCCTCCCGAGTCAAACTCAATTACTCCCAAAGTAGAATTAATAGCCGCAAAAGTGCCAACAAGTTCTGCACTTTTCCGAGCTGCCTCTTCTTGTATTGATTTCAACTCTTCCATATTTTGCTGCATCGCTTCTTCCTGTGCCTTCATTTGCTCTTTTTGTTCTTGCGAATTTCGCAAAAGTTTGTTTGTGCGGGCATTTGTTTTTGTTGCTGCTAACGTCGAGGCAACATTTAGCGCAATTTTTTTTACAAACTCAACTTGATATGGCTCAATATAGTTAAAAGATGCTATTTCTATTGCTCCAAGTTTCTCATTCTCAAGTAATATTGGAACAATGAGCAATGTTCGTGGGTTTGCACCACCTAAACCAGAGCGGATTTCAATATACTCGTCAGGAATTTCGTTTAAATAGATGATTTTTTTTTCCTGAATACACATTCCCAGCAAACCCTCATCTGATTTGATTGTTTTTGTGTAGAACTTTTTTCTATTATACGCAAAAGATGCCGTCAATTTCAAAACTCCGTCCGTATCTTCACTTGTATCGTAAATAAAAAAACCGCCTTGATTCGCCTCCAGATATAAAACAAGGTTTTTTATTACTGCCGAACTTAATTCTTCTATGTCGGTATTATTCTGGCGCAAAATATCTCCAAAATTTGCTAACCCCTGCGTATTCCAGTTGTGCTTACGGTCTTTGACTTGTCTTTTTGCAGAATCATCTTGCGCTTTTTTAAGACTATCTCGCATTTCAAGCAGTGCAATTCCGAGAGTATCCTTACTGCTAAGTGGCTTATAATTAATATTTAACTCGCCTTTACCAATCGTATTGGCAAATTTTGTTGTCCGCACATGTCCTTCGGCAAGTTCGGTCATGGCAATTAGTATTTCTCCTATTTCATCGTGTCCCGCATATTCCGAAACTTCGATAACTTCGCCAACAGCCATGCGAGCCAATAATTTATGTATTATTTGCAGGGATTTACTAACACTTATCCATGTTATACTTATTGATACCCATATTAAAACAAGAAATACGATGTATAAAAGAAGTAAAATAAGCAAAAATTCTTTTGTGTTGCTAAGTATTTCCTTTTCTGGAACTTCGATGACAACAAATGCACTGTATGTCTGTAAATACCTGAAATATACCCAAGAAGGTTTTTGATTTTTGGCTGTTACAATAACTCTACCAAATGTATTGCTAGATTGTAAGATACTTTTGTATATTGTATGATTTTCAAAAGATGTCGTATCCTGCTTATTATAAAAATATGCCATGCCATTTTTTGTGAGCATAAATACAGTGTTGTTTACACCAGCTTTCATCTGACTAAAATACGGCTTTATGTCGTTATAGACAGTTTGATAAGGAGTTAAATCTTTACTATTGGTTTTGTTTAGTAAATCGATGGTAAGTTCAATCGTTTTTAGAGTTGAAAAAAAAGTCTTATCGGCTTGTTCATTCTCTTTTGTCGATTGACTTTGCAGGAAAAAAAGTGTGAGTATTATAAAACCCAACGCAAGGAAAAATGCGGATTGAACTCGTAATCGACTTCCGATTGGGAGTTTTGCTAAAAATATTTTATGAGTATTTGCCATTGTGTAAAAATGTTTGGGTTGTTATAAGATGGCATAAAAATATATTTAAGACCTTAGGTAATGGACAACTAATAATTTTGCTTGTGCCAGAATTATAATAAGTTGATTAACAACATTTGATATTACCCAGTATTAATATATTACGCTCTTTTATAGCTTGTTTTTATTTTGTAAGAGTACTAAACGTTTGCTACAAAGGCGTTTTGCGGCAGGGATTGTAGCGGTAGCTTGCCGA
>JAOZMU010000586.1 GCA_029934165.1 Bacteroidales bacterium | reverse complement strand
TTGTTAATTCACAGCTTAAACGTTTCATAAAAAATAGGTCTTAGACCTTAATTAAATATTATGACAAAAAAAGAAACCGCAATAAAAATAGTAAAATCATATTCAAAATTTGAAATTATCAGCGTATTAACACTCGGGATAATTGGTTTAGTTTTATTCATAGCTGCCTGTTTACCAGCCTCTCCGAGTCATATCCCAACAACGCAAACGCAGCAAGTGCTTACTGTTATGCCTCAATCAAAATAACTCTTGCAAAGACAATGTTGCCCACAACTATTGTCTGGTGTTTCAATCGTTTGCTAATGATTTAGTTTTATATTAAATTTGCCTGTCGTCTTGGGTTTCTCAAGATGGTAGGCTTTTTTTATGAAACCTACGTAAAATATTGATTTATAAATAAATATAAATAGGAAATGCAAGAATTATTAGAGATTTTGAAGTACACACTACCCTCGCTGATTGTTTTTTTATCGGCATATTTTGTGCTGAAAACTTTTTTGCGAAACGAAAAAGAGAAGCGTCTTTCACAAATAAAATCTGAAAGTCAAAAATTAATAACCCCGATTCGTTTGCAAGCCTACGAGCGCATTGTATTATTTCTGGAACGAATAACAGCCGAATCGTTGGCTCTGCGAACCCAACGCCAAGGAATGACAGTGCAACAGCTTCGTGGACAAATGATTGCGACAATACGCGCCGAGTTTGAACACAATTTGTCGCAACAACTTTATGTCAGTCCTCAGGCTTGGAAAGTTGTCAAGACAGCCCGCGAAAGCATGACGCGGCTGATAAACACGGCGGCAGACGGCATCGACCCAAAAGCAAAAGCATTCGAATTAAGTAAGAATTTGCTTGAGTTGCAGGTTTCGATAACCGACCCACCGATTGAAACTGCGATAGCATTTCTGAAAACAGAGATGAGCGAATTTTTCTAAATACACTACTTTTGCTTGGACAAAGCAAAGTTTATTTTTGATTAAACACCAAACAGCCACTAACTTATGAGTGATGAAACCACAATAACTGCAAAGAAATTTTTTTTCGTCTTAGTCGAGCTTGCGATTATGTTTATTTTCATAACAAAAGGTTCGCGCGTATTAGCCGAAATTCTGCGCGATAATTTTGAGTTTTCTAGCATTTACCTGAAAAAACTATTTCTTATTGATTATCTTGGAGTTACGTGGGATATTTTTAAGGCAAAAATTCAGACGACAACAAGCCCACTTTGGCGTATATGGCTCTTTATGAAGTTGTTAGTAGTGATTTCTATGGCAGTATTCGCATCGAAATATCTCTTTTTTCAGAATTACACCAATGATAACACAATATCTCAATTTTTTGTACTTCTGATAAAGACTATCGTGGTTTATTTATTTGTTATTGCGGGCATTTTAGAGGCAATCATAGCCTTTGAGCCGACATTTTTTTGGGATTTGGGTTTGTTCCCCGAAAAAATCTTCGAGGAAAACCTTCGCGAATATAAATTATCTATCGGAATTGTCTTTGTCATAGCTGCATACGATATTATTAAATACTATTCAACTGGAAAGAAAAATGACACAAAAAATATTTCTTGAAGAAGAAACGAATTATATTATTGTTCGGCGAGTTAAAGGCGAAATTAACGATGTCTGGAAATTAATCGGCGCACGAATAGAGTACAACAGTACTGCCAATGGCTGGCGCGTTATCACCAAGCAAGGCGCAGTGTTTTTTGTTTCGGGCGAAGTAGAAATTTGGCATATTCCCGATGAAAATGTCGATGGCGAAGTGTGGGATATTTATAAGCAATATCATAATCACATGGTCAACGGAATTTCGTATCTTGATTATTTTGTCGAGCCAACCAAACCAACAGTTGTTTACAAAACCCTGAAACTCTTCAAGTTTTTTGGGTGGGATATTCTTGCAAAAACAATTGATAAAGTTAAAACGCGAGCGTTACGGCAACAGATTTGAGGACGTTGTTTTGCTTTTGTTAATATTGCTTATAAATACCCTTACAAAAGTTCTTCCATTTTTATTAACGTAAATAGTTGATTCACAGCTTAAACGTTTCGTAAAAAATAGGTTTTAGATCTTAAAAAATCAACAAAAAGCTGTAGAATAAGAAAAATTTAATTCATTAAAATAATTTCACAAATATACAAAATTAATTGCGATAAGAGGGCATGTTTCATAAAGTGCAAAAAGTGTCAAGTACAAATGAAACATGCCGATTAAAGTGATGTTTTTTATTATTATTTTTATAAATTTGTATTTGTTAATAACAACAATAAACCACAATGCTACTAATTTAAAGAACTTATATTTAGCTGGTTATATTAGGTTTATTTATACTAAATAAAAACAAACTCAAGCCTTATCAATAAAAATTCAATGCAAATTATTGTAAAAAAACTGTTTTTGGAAGGCGTACTTGTCTATGTGAAATTTTATGACATAAATTTATGGAAAAATACGTAAAACCTCGAAGAAGAAAGATAGAAAAAAGTGTTTTGAATGCACTGGAGCAAATTCGCCCATATTTGCAAGCCGATGGTGGTGATATTTCTCTTATTGAAGTTACAGATGAAAACGTTGCAGTTGTTGAGCTTTTGGGTGCATGTAAAACCTGTAAACTGAGCTATCAAACACTAAAAGCTGGTGTCGAATATACATTGAAACGCGCTGTACCAGAGATAGTAAGCGTTGTTTCATACGATGCAAATAAATAGGTGCGTAAAGATTTAGACTTTGGACAAAATTTATTAACCACAAAAAATAGGCTCATATAAAGTTTCAAGGAGTTTTAGTTTTCATACAAAATACTGACAAAACTTTATTTTTTCAAACTTCATTTTCGCCTATCCATATTTTTTACGCTTTACTAAGGTTAGTAATGGAAAATTAATAATTAATAATTTTGCTTACGCCTGATTTAGTTT
>JAOZMU010000585.1 GCA_029934165.1 Bacteroidales bacterium | reverse complement strand
TTAGAACGAAGATTAAATTAACCTATACCATTATTTGCTGTTTGGTGCTGATTTTTAGTCAAATAGTAAATCCTTATCTCAATATTAAAAAGTGCATTGCACTTAGGCAAAAAAATAATCGGAAGCTGTGCGTTTATAACGCAGAACTCCCGATTTTAAAAAAGCGTATCATTTTTAAAAACGATTTTAGTAACGATTAAATAATAACTTAAATTTTTGACTTGTTTTTTATCCATTACCTTCACTTTTAACAGTTTGATAATGAACAAAATAATTGCGCTAAAAATTCCAATTATTTTTTTATTGTTACTTATTTTCTGTTTTTTCGTTTACGTTGGAAAATATTTGCCTTGGATTCTTCGCGTTTGAACAATCGTTCAATATTATGGTGGTGCGTGATTACCAGTACGATAACAATAGTTATTGAGAAAATAATCAGCGGAATTATTGTAACCTTAAACAACAAAATAAGCAGAAGCGGAAACGATAATCCGGCAAGCAAAGAGCTTAATGATACATAACGCGAGATGAGTAAGATGGCAATAAATACGCACAACGAAAGTAGTGCTGCTGGCAGATGAATCGCCAAAATCATTCCTAAAAGCGTGGCAACACCTTTGCCACCTTTGAAATGTGCATAAATCGGAAAAATATGTCCGACTACTGCAAATGAGCCAAGTAAAATTTGTACGTTAACAAAAGCCGAAGTATTTGGTGCAAAGATAGTTGTCAGGTTGAAAAGACTGACAGCTACGAACCCCTTCATAACGTCAATAATGAAAACGGGGATTCCGGCTTTGGCTCCCAAAACTCTGAAGGTGTTGGTAGTTCCTGCGTTTCCGCTCCCATGTTGGCGAATGTCGATTCCATAAAATAATTTTCCAATCCAAACAGATGTTGGAATTGAACCTATTAAATACGCTGCTAAGGTCAGCAAACAAATTTGGAGTACTGGCATAATTTAATTTTTTAGTTAATGATTAGTTAATTTTTTCGGTGTGCAACAAAGAAATAAAAAAAACGAGGGTTAGGCAAATTATTTGGAAGTCTCCTGCCGATAAATTCGTACCTATTATCTTTTTTGTTGCCGTTATTAAGTGCTATACACTTTTTAATGTCAAGACAAAGATTTACTATTTTACTGAAAATCAGCGATAAACAGCAAAAATGGTATAGGTTAATTTACTCTTTGTTCTAATAAAACATTAATATACTAAAAACTATGAAAAAGGTTGCGTCAATTTATGTTAAAAAATGTTAAGTTATGTTAATTAGTAAAATGAATTTAATAAAGTAAGCCATTAAAATTCCTAACTAAAACCAAATCAGGCGTAAGCAAAATTATTAATTTTCAATTACTTAATCGTTTTTCCTGTTAAAATAGTTCACAATAGTCATAAAAATGAGTGGGAGGCTACTTTTTTTCGGTAATAACAAACGCATCTTTGAAACCTTTTTTTGCCACTTTTCGGCGTAGTTTATTAGCTTCGCCAAAACTTTTTGCGTTGCCAACAGTGTATTTATATTTATATTTGTTTTGCTTATAATAGCTTTCATCAACCTTCATTTTCAGGTGTTTAAACTTACTTTTCGATAGTTTTACTGGCGAAGCACTTATCTGTACCTTATATATAAGCCCAGTTTTTTTTGTTCTTGTTTTTTTCTTTGGGAGATTTTTTTTTATGTATTCGCGAAAACCACGAAAAATTGCCGATGCTATAATATCTTGACCATAAGTAGTGTTAAGATATTTTTCTTCGGCAGGATTCGACATAAAACCTGTCTCAATAAGTAGCGCAGTCATATTGGTGCGTTTGACAACAAACAAATCGTAACCTCGAAATCGTCTGTCGCAAACGCCAATGCTTTTGCGTGCCGCACGTGTAGTAAACTGATTGTCAATTGATTTCGCAAAACGCACAGCTTTTTTGTTTTTCTCGGAATGAATATGAATCCGTGTCCCGTAGATTGCCGTGTCTGGGTTTGAGTTACAATGAATACTTATAAATAAATCGGCGTTGTTATCGTTGGCTATGTCAGTCCTGTCTTCGAGGCTTACGTATTTATCTGTTTTACGTGTGTAAATTACTTTAACATTTTTCAGGTGTTTTTTTACGTATGCTCCAAATTTTTTGGCTATTTTTAAGTTTAGGTATTTTTCATTTATCATTTTTTTGCCAACAGCCAAATTTCCCGGGTCGCGACCGCCATGTCCAACATCAATAACTAAAACTATTTTTTGTTGTGCAACGCCTTGAAATCCAATAAATAAAAAAAGTAATAAAAATAATGAAAGTATTTTGCTCATCTTGTTTTTTATGTAAGTACTCTTACGAAATTTTTTATGCTTTTTATAAATACATGGTTTGTTTATAAAAAAAATTATTACTGTCTGTGTGGCTTAAAGCTACATCGACAATGGTATCACAAAGGTAAAGTTTTTTCATTTATTTTCAATGATTGAAAAAATTCTGCATAAATATTGTTGTACGATATGGAAAATGTGATAGTCTAATAGTTTGTTATATAGAAAGTTATACTTTGTATTAAAACACAGATTAGTTCCGCGACAAAAGTGTATATTATTATTGTAAACAGATGAGTAAAATTATGCGACACTTTTCGGACAATTATTAAGGCAAATCACAAATAATAATTAACCTTATGTAATGTCATACACATTGCTTATGCACTTGTTATTTTAACTTTTAACGGCTTCAAAAACCACTCAAATATTCCCGATATTATCGCATTTTTTGAATTGTTAAAGCTTAAAATAAGCACTCATACAAAAGTTTTTACTTATTTGCATGTCTGTAATTTGCTGATAGTTCGAGTTTTACAGAATTGCGTAAGCAACACTAATTAGGTCTTAGAGGGTAACTTTGGTATAAACCGAGGCCACTTTTGATGAAAAAAATTTATAT
>JAOZMU010000584.1 GCA_029934165.1 Bacteroidales bacterium | reverse complement strand
GTGTTTTGTTTTTATGAAAAAGACCATTATTTTTAGTTTTTCTAAATGCACTTTCATGGCTAATTTTCTGTGCAACAGTTACGTATGGCGTTGTCATACGCTAAGGTATTTTAGCCTTTTAAGCTAATAATCAGCTTAATATAACTTTATAAAGTAGAATTTTTTAAAAACTTAATTATACAACTTAACAAAAGTAGTAAAAAAATCGAACAGACTAATAAAGTTACACAGGGTTTTAGGGTTTGTTCATAAAAATTTTATCATTACTATTGGTGTAGATTGAAGCCACATTGACAGTAGTGTCAATTTAAAAATAGGATTTGCGCTGACAGTTGTATATATTTGTCGGTGTATAAGTGCTTTTACAAAAGTTTTTCCGCTTTTTATTAACGTAAGTTGCTAATTCACAGCTTAAACGTTTCATAAAAAATAGGTCTTAGACCTTATATTTGCCTGTGTAAATATTAATGATTTGTAGTGTTTTTCAAATCAAGAATGTATTATATTTATATTCAAGTTAACAATAGCACGAAAAGGTGTCGATTATTTCTACTCACCTATTTAATTAAATGTAATTTTTAAAAATAATTATGAAAAAAAGCTACGTAATAACACTGGTTGCGATATTTATTCTGTGCGTAAGTGTGCGTGTTAATGCTCAGAATGATACGACAGAACAAAAAAATCTTCTGGACTTTTCGATTGAAGAACTTATGGAAATAGAAGTTGTAACGGTATCAAAGTTTAAACAAAGCATTACTGATGCTCCGGGTGCTGTAACCGTGATTTCTAAAGCCGAAATAGAGAAAATGGGTTACAGAACATTGTCGGATATTTTATTGACGCTACCCGGATTTTCGTTAATTCAAAATGATGACGAACAAATAATTGCGGTAAGAGGGATTTATGGAACAACAAATCAAAAATTTCTTGTTCTTAGAGACGGTCATATAATCAACGATTTTTTGTTTGATAGGGTAGATTTGGGCTATTCGTTTAGCTTAGACAATGTGAAAAAAATTGAGATTATCAGGGGACCAAGTGCGAGTTTATACGGAACGGCTGCTGTAACTTCTGTAATAAATATTATTTCGGAAGATACGGATAAGTCAAAAATAAAAGTGAGCTTTGGCAACAACGGACAAAAACAGTTGGACGTTGTTTATTCAAAAAAAGGTGAAGATGATAATTATTTTTCGTCCTATTTTCATTTTGCTGATATTGAGGGACAATATGAAGAAATATCAAAAAATGACGATTACATTACTGACCCCACCGTTGCTGCAAAAGGAGAAATGTATATAGGAAATTATCCGAAAAATATTGATGCCGGTTTCATGTTTCAAAAAGGTATGATAAAAAGTTCTTTAGCTGTACGGCATTACGAATATGGAGTTCATTGGGGTTTGTTTGGACAAAATATTAATAGAGACACACTATTTGTTAAACCCGGAATGGTATCAAATAATATACATTATGATTTATCAATTAATAAGAGTTTTGCGGATAACAAATTTCATTTTTCGGCGCAACATTTTTATGATTATAATGATGTAGATGTTACAAAACTAATTTTAACAGGAAATGAATTTGGAGAAGATGGCAGGTTACTTTCATTTGGTTGGGAAGGATACAAATTAGGATTAAATTACTCACTTGGTTATAACTTTGATAACGGTAATATTATTGTCGGTTTTATGACAGAAAATCGTGTTCTTGATGACTCATATTTTATAAGTAACTGGACAGAGCCATCGCTACACGAATTTTCATCAACACCTTTGCTACCAAACGGTAATGAAATTAGAGGTGCTGGATATTTACAGCTACAACATAATTTTGTTGATAATAGAATTATTGTAAATGCTGGTGCAAGATACGATTATAATAACGATTTTGACCCTACATTTAATCCTCGAATTGCGTTGATTACAAAACCCACAAAAAAGCTGACTGTAAAAGCTGTTTACACAAAAGCATTTCAAGCACCGGCTTATTTTTATCGCGAATCGAACCCAAATCTTGGTTATGGAAGCACCGACCAGCTAAATGCAGAAATAATGACAAGTATGCAAGGTATTGTGCGATATAATTTTAACCTGCTATCCTTTATCGAATTTACTTATTTTTATAATAATTTAGATAACCTTGTGCGTAAAAATGGCGATGTTTACGAAAATTTTGGCAATGCAGTAATTCAAGGACTTGAGGTTGACTCAAGGATTAAATTCGATGATTTTAATGTATTTGCAAATTACACTCTTTTAATACCTGTTGAAAAAGAATCGGATTCGGTGTTTGTTGCACAAAATATTAAAGACGGAGTATTAAAACATCTGCCAGAAAATGTTGTAAATGTCGGAATTGGTTATGCGCCAATGAAAAAACTAAGTGTAAGAATTTGGACAAAATGGACAAGTGAGTTTATCTCACAAGCCCGCACAAGTACATTGGACAATAACGAAGTAACGATAGACTCGAAAATGATATTTAATTTATCTATTTTGAGTAAAAATATATTGCCATCGGTGGATTTATCTCTTACAATTTATAACATTGCCGACAAAGAATATAGATTAGGAGACCCTGTTGCCCCTTCACCAATCTTACAACAAGGCAGATGGTTTGTAGGAACTGTTAGCTATAATTTTTAAGAGGCATGCCGTGCCGTGTCTCTTAAAAATTTTTGCGCTGTGCCTATCATATAGGCACTTATACAGACAAGGCAGGTGGTATGTTATAAGCTAATATCTTTATAAGGTCTAAGACCTATTTTTTATGAAACGTTTAAGCTGTGAATTAACAACTTAGGTTAATAAAAAGCGTAAGAACTTTTGTAAGAGTACTTACTTATTAATAAGATATTTAAAATGTATAAGCACTCATACAAAAGTTTTTACATATTTACTTGTTCATATTTCGCTGATT
>JAOZMU010000583.1 GCA_029934165.1 Bacteroidales bacterium | reverse complement strand
CAGGCGTAAGCAAAATTATTAATTATTAATTATTAATTTTCCATTACTAAGCAAAATTATTAATTTTCCATTATTTACAATGCGAAAGCCAATTTTTAATTCCTAATTAAAAACCTAACTCCTTTATAATCTCTTTCGCCAGCCGTTCGGAAGCTCCAGAAGCTCCAAGTGTATCTTTAAGTAACTCATAATCAAGCAGTATAGTACTACGTTTATTTCCGTCCGGCAAAATTGAATCCAATTCAAATTTCAACTGTTTAGGATTCATCTCATGCTGAATTAACTCTTTTACAATTGGTTTATCCATAATCAAATTAACCAACGAAATGTATTTCAGCTTCAAAATCAACCGTATAATATGGTAACTTATTGGGCTTGCAATGTAGCAAACAACCTGTGGCACAGAGAATAAAGCTGTTTCTAATGTTGCCGTTCCAGATGTTACGAGAGCTGCCATCGAGTGTAGTAAAATGTCGTAAGTTTTTCCATAAAGAACCTTAACATCTTTGTCGCCAACAAATTTCTCATAAACTGTTTTATCCACCGAAGGCGCACCAGCTATAACAAATTGATAATCTGGATATTGATTCGTCAATTTAAGCATTACGGGCAATTTTGTTGCAATTTCTTGTTTGCGGCTTCCGGGCAAAATGCCAATAATTGGTTTTCCAGATAAAATATTTTCGCGGGCAAACTTCTCTAAATTTGGCTTTTCGTCCAATTTATTCGACACAGCATCCATAAGTGGATTGCCTACATAAGTAACTGGATAATTGTGTTTTGCATAAAATTCAATTTCAAAAGGCAAGATAATAAACATCTTGTCAATGTGTTTTTTTATGGACTTTACGCGCGATTCCTTCCATGCCCAAACTTTCGGCGAAATATAATAGAAAGTCTTGATATTTAACGACTTAACATACTTTGCAATACGCAGATTAAATCCCGGATAATCAATAAAAATAACCACATCAGGACGATAATTCAAAATGTCTTTTTTGCACAGTTTCAACATTTTACGGATTGTTCCAAGGTTTTTCAGCACCTCAATAAAACCCATAAATGAGTGTTCCTTAAAGTGTTTGACGAGTACTCCACCTTGTTTTGTCATCAAATCGCCACCCCAAAACCGAAATTCTGCATTTTTATCCTGCTTTTTCAATTCTGCCATAAGATTTGAGCCATGCAAATCGCCCGATGCTTCTCCGGCTATGATATAATATTTCACGAATTGTATTTTTAATTTATTTATAAGTAATACAACCCAAAAGCTGTAAGAGCAAATACAAAGGTGGCGGTTAGTACACCGCGTGCTGAGTAGAGCGCATTTTTACGTATGAAATGAAAGAAAATCAGCAAATTCGGAATTATACAAATGCTACCAATCTTCAAAAACAAATCGAAACGAATGCCAGATTCCTGCAAAACTCCACGTTCTGTCATTGCAGTATATTCACTCCAGTTTATTGCTAAGATAATAAGAAAAATAATTATTGGTGCTACAAAACCCGATATTAGTCCCAGTTTCAAAGAGTTACTGCTTTTTTTCATCATTCCAATCTTTAAATTTTGTAATATGCTCGTGGTGAGTAAAATCTACTTTCACTGGGACGACAGAAATATAATTGTTTTCCAATGCCCAAATATCGGTGCTTTCGGCAGATTGCTCAAAATTCTCAAATGTCCCCGAAAGCCAATAATAATCTTTTCCTTGCGGATTTTTACGGTGGTGAAATTCCTCTACCCACTTGCCACTGGCATGCCTACATACTCGAATACCTCTCAATTCACTCTCCGTAATATCAGGCACATTGACATTAAAACACGTAGTGTCTGGAGTATTTTCGGCAAGCATTTTCTCGACAAAAATTGCTGCGTGTTTTGCTGATAAGCTAAAATCGGCATCGTAGGTATAATTATCTAATGAGAAACCAATTGACTTTACTTGATTCAATTGTCCCTCAATAGCTGCCGCCATAGTGCCTGAATATATGATACTTACAGAAGAATTTGCACCATGATTTATGCCAGAAACAACAATATCAGGCTTTCTGTCGAGCAGTTTATGGATTGCCAATTTTACACAATCGACAGGCGTACCACTGCAAGAATACATCTTATAGCCTGATTCTTGTTGACGCAGATGAGTATAAATCGGTATTTTCGATGTAAAAGCATGACTTTGTCCAGATTGCCCTTCTTCGGGTGCAACTACTACAATATCACCAAGATGACGAATTGATTTTATGAGAGCCTGCAAGCCCGGAGCTAGATAGCCATCGTCGTTGGAAACTAATATCAATGGTTTGTTCATTTTATTAAATCGTTGTTTTAGTGCCGTACACTTTTAAATATTGAGATAATGCTTTGCTATTCTATTGAGAAACAGTTATAAATAACATAGGTTAATTTGGTCTTTTTGTAATCCTTTAACTTTTAAGTATTTGTATCTATTTTGTTTCACCTAAACAAGTGAAGTAAAATAGATTTTAATCATTGAAATTCAATTACTTATAAAAAGACTTGCGGATTTAAGGTAGTAAATAAATAATGGTATAAAAATAAACGACACTTATCGAGTTGCTTTTTACTTATCTTGAAAATATAAGCACTCATATAAAAGTTTTTACTTATTTGTATGTCTGTAATTTGCTGATAGTTCGAGTTTTACAGAATTGCGTAAGCAACACTAATTAGGTCTAAGACTTTAGTTTCATATTTGCCATGCACGAGCAGCAGTACTTTTGCTTGCAATTTAGATTAAATGAAACAAAAGTACAAATTTAAGTTGATACGCAAAAATAATCGACACTTTTATTACCGTTATTGATATGAATATCAACACTATGCCTTTTATAATAAATAAAAGTTATATATTTATTAGACTTTGGACAAAAAAATATAAATTAATTAATTATGAAACAATAAAAC
>JAOZMU010000582.1 GCA_029934165.1 Bacteroidales bacterium | reverse complement strand
AATCGAAAGTAAAAAGACTATTAAATTTCAATCTTTCAAATACCACGATGATGCTTATTAAAGTGCATATTTAATAATAGACTAAGATTATTATGGTTCTATGCTGACCAAAAGAAAATGGGCTAAAGTAGCTAAAAGATTACGCAAAGAAAGTTTTTTAAAGGGAAGTTCTGATGAAATTAGCAAGCTGATAAAAGAGTTTAGGAAAAATCCATTATCCAAAAAGGCAAGATTAGAATAAATCGTTAACATTACCATTAATTTAGTGGTAATGTTTTTTTAATAAAGTCAGTCATTGCTTTATTTTTCTGACCATATCTCTGTTCCATTTTTTTGCTTTTAAAGGTCTAATGCCGTCATCATCCAATTTCTGAACTATTTGCGTATTGTTTAGGTTCTTTTCCTGTAAATTCTTTATCGTTGCTAAGAGATAAGATTTGTACTCAGGTGTTCCCCATAAGGGAATAGACACTAATTCTTTTTCTTTTGTCTCCTCAGTTCCTAACACATTAGATGGTTTTTTATCATCATTACTGGTAATATTACCAGTAATGTTCTGGTTATAAACTTCAAAAATATACTCCACCGCCTCTTGTCGATTCAGTCCTTTTTCATGCTTTAAGCGTTCCAGCTCCGCCCGCAAGGATTCTCCCATGAAGACCGTCACATTCTTATAACCTTGCTCGTTCATCTTTTGCTTAAAGTGCTGTACTCTTAACCGATTCTCTCGCCGATAATCCTCTCCCGACTTCAATGTTTTTTCATTCATACCGCCCCTCTTTTATTAATTAGTGGTAATGCTAACCTTATTGATAGATAACATTACCACTAATTTTCTACTAATAGAAGTAGAAAAAAACCTTATTCGTTTCTACTTCCTCTTCCTCAATGTCCCCTCAAATCTATAACCTCGGCTTAGTGTCACTTTCATGAAAAACCAAAGTGTAAACAAAGCCTGTCGGCATATCTACCAAATACCCCTCACTATCTCGTCTGATTACTGGCTCCGATGGCTCCAATTGAGCGTAAGGATGAGTAGAATCAAAACGCAAAGCTTTATACCCTCTTGCCTGATCTTGGAGCTTATATCCTTGCTGACACCATTCTTTATAAGTTCCGTATTTCCCAGGTTCTCAACGTTGTAGCTTTAATAAAAAACTATTGCTCTGACTGTATTCTTGGCTATTCAGTTGAAAATATTGAAGCGAGTTACCAGATAAATTTACCACTTCCCCTCTACTCTCTTCCAACTCTAAAGATATTTGTTCATTCATATTTCAAAAAATGTTATGGAAATTAAAATAAAAAGCAGAAAGGTTATTTCCCTTCTGCTGCCGTTTTCTCTACTGGCTTAGTCTGACTTTCATGAAAAATAGTCCCAAACCAAAACCCTGAAACCACCTGATCCTTGCTGCCCTGCTCTTTTCCTGTAAACGGTCATTTCTGGGGGCTACTCTCTCCCTTAACTCACTTTTCAGATTTCTTTTTTCATTGTTCCAGTTTCGGAAACATGATCATTAAACCACGCTGTCATTTAATAACTGACCTGCCACGCTTACGCCATTGACGATAACCGCCATAAATTCATGATGCTCATTCTTGCTTTTGTAGCATTAAAGAGTTGGTCATTGAATATTCAAATCACTCTACCGATGAGTATTCCCCCAAAGGAACGGGTAATTTTCCCGCCTGCTCATTTTTTCGAAGAGCTTCTAAAATAGCTTGCCCCTTGGCTTTCCCTTTCAGTCAGGCAAATTTACTTGCTCCACAAAGTTTCTTGGTCAAAAGTTTCATTTTTCTTTAAATGTTTAGTAAAATAGAAGTGCTTTTAAATGGGACAGGGTTTTTATACCCTGTCTTTTTTTCTAAGTAAATCATGACCAGTACATAAGCATTGATGTAAATAAATAATAATTATTACTTTCCACCACCCGATTTAAAAAGAAAAAAAGCCAATCAAAAAAGTTTCAAAATTCGCCATTAATCCTAACCGTTACTCCTCCCGCCAACGCTTAAAAAGCTCATCTTAATTTTGAGGCTTTTTGATTTGAAACTAATAGAGCCACTGTTTACCGCCCACCATTTGACCAACAAAAAAAGGGCTCTTCTCGATATAATCGAAAAGAGGCGTAAACAGTATCCTTAGACTTTTTTTATTTTTAAAGCGGTATAATGGGGAACGATAATAATATTAAGTATATACAAGCAAAGAACCGCTAACCACAAAGCCTTAAACCGTTCAAGGTTTACTGTCAAAAAGACGGTAATTTACCTCCCGCCTGTAAAAAATCGTTCAAATCATCATACCCCGCATACAGAGAAGCTTTGTCTATAACCGGGCTGGTCGTCTCCTGCTGAATGGTCTGGGCGACCGCCTGCCCCCTGGGGTCATTGTCTAAAAAAAGATAGGTTCTTTCAATCTGCTCATTTTGAATAAATTCCAAAACATTTTTAACCATTGAGGCGGAGTTCATGACAATCACCAAACTTTTTAACCTGGGCTGTTGCAGTAAAGTTAGATAGCTTAAAAAATCGCTGAAGCCTTCAAAGACCACCAGTTGTTTATTTAGCGGTTCTCCAGGAAAAGTAGAAACACCTTTACTACCCACAATGGCTTTAAAATAAGGGTTGCGGAGTTCCCAAGTTTCGGCATTATCTGCGGGAAAAGCTACTGCAAAATATTTTTTATCTTTAACGGTGTAATAGACCTCTTTAAGATAATAACGGCAATAATCCAGATTCAATTTTCTGGTACTCAAATAATCCAACAAAGCTTTATTCTGCAAAGGTTGAATTTTATCAACAATAATTGTGGGGCTGTGTGGCTTCTTAGAGATCAAAAGAGGCTCTGACTTATGAATGATCTCTAAATGCCTGAAATCCTCACTGAGTACCCTTAAAATGTCCTTTATGGTATTAATATTAAAAAGCT
>JAOZMU010000581.1 GCA_029934165.1 Bacteroidales bacterium | reverse complement strand
TTTAATAAGTTCAGTGCTGTAAATCGCCAAAGAAAACCAAGAAGTTTACCGTTAAAGCCAACAAAAACAACAAAACAATGCAAGCAAAAGAAACAAAATTGCAAGAATTGATAGAGGGAACTAAACAATATGTTGTTCCGTTGTTTCAACGAGAATATACTTGGAATACAAAAGAATGGAAAATACTCTGGGAAGATATTTTGGAATTAAGCAAAGATAAAAGCCCTAAAAATCATTTTATTGGTTCAATTGTTAGTATGCCAACCGTATCTGTTCCGGAAGGAGTGGCAAAATATATGTTAATTGACGGACAACAACGACTGACAACTATTTTTGTAATATTAATACTTTTGCGAGATAAATCAACAGACGAAGAATTTTCAGCCGAAATAAACGAACTTTTTGTCATAAATAAATTTAAAAAAGGAATTGATAAATACAAACTATTACCTACTCAAACCAATAAAGACAGAGAAACTTATCAAAAACTCATTGATAATGAAAGTGTTGATAATAATAACCAAATAATAAAAGCATATCAATTTTTTGAACGAAAATTAAGGCAGTCTGATATTAGTTTCGAGAAAATAAAAAAAACTATTACAACAAATTTTTCGGTTGTAAGCATTGTTCTCGACCCGGATGACAATCCATATCTTGTTTTTGAAAGTCTAAATGCAAAAGGTCGTCCGCTCTCGCCGGCAGATTTGATTAGAAATTACTTTTTTATGCGAATACATTCCGATAAACAAAATGATATATATTTAAAATATTGGAAACCAATGCAAGATATGCTTGGCGAAAAATTAACCGATTTTATCAGACATTTCTTAATGCGTTCCACCACAACACAAATTAAGCAAGGAAATGATGTTTATTATACACTGAAAGACAAGGTTTCGCAAGAAAATGTAACCGATTATTTATTAGAATTGCTCAGATTTTCAAATTATTACAATAAATTAATAAATCCTGAAAATGAAGCAAATATTTTAATTCGTAAATATTTACTTCGCCTTAACAGAATTGAAGTTACAACAGCCTATCCGCTTTTATTAAATTTTTATGATAAATATTCAAAATCTGAACTTTCAGAAGAAAAATTTGTTGAAATATTTCAAATTTTAGAGAATTTTTTAATCAGACGTTTTGTTTGTAATATTCCTACAAATCAGCTAAATAAAATATTTCCCTCTATCTATCCTGCATTAACTTCAAAATCCCCCGATAATTTAATTTCGGGTTTTAAAAATATACTTCAAACAAAAGGTTATCCAAAAGACGAAGAATTTAAAATGCGTTTAAAAGACGGAAAATTATACGGAGGAGGAGACAGAATACGAAAAACAAAATTAATACTTGAAAGCATAGAAGAAAGTTTTAATCATAAAGAGATAATTTCATTCGATAAAGTTACAATAGAACATATTATGCCACAAACACTGGACGAAGAATGGCAAAAAGAACTTGGCGAGAATTGGCAATTAGTTTACGAAATTTATAAACATAATATCGGTAATTTAACATTAACGGGATATAACTCTGAATTGTCAAATTATTCTTTCAAGAAAAAACGAGATGAATATTTACAAAGTCATTTGGATATGAATAAATACTTTGAAAATGTTGAAATTTGGAACGAGTCGGAAATAGAAAAACGTGCAGAATATTTAAGTGATATTGCAGTAAAAATATGGTCATATTTTGGCACCGAAACAAGTAGTAATGAACAAGATATACAAGGAACAACACCCCGTCGGCTTTTTGTCTTTATGAAATGGTATAAAGTAAGCAGTTGGCGTGATGTTTTACAACAAACTCTAAATACAATAATTGATTTAGAACCTGAAAAATTTGATATTCTTTTGGAACAATTTCCAAGTTATATCGGAAAAGATAAAAGCAAATTCAGGGCAGTCAGAGAATTAGATAACGGAGTATTTATTGAAGTAAATGTTAGTGCTAAACAAGTTCAAAAATTATGCTATCAAGCAATAGAAACTATTGATTTAACAGCAGATGATTGGAAAGTAGAAACTATTAGTTTATAATACGAAAATAAAATGTATTTTTGTAATAAATTAAAAAAACTTAAAAATAAAAGTTATGCAAATACAAAGAACACAAAATGAATTAGTTATTCGCTTTTCAAATGCGATAAACATTAATATTGATTATCTTCAAAAATTCCTTGATTATATACGTTTTATGGAAATTTCAAGCAAAAGTCAAGCAACAGAAGAACAAATTCTTGAACTCGCAAATGATATTAATAAATCGTGGTGGCAAACCAATAAAAGCAAATATATACAATGAAAATAATCGTAGATACAAGTGTTTTCATAAGTGCTTTGATAAGTCCGAAAGGTATTTTTGCCGAATTGTTAATGAATCCGATTTTTCAATTTGAGAAATATTCAAGTTATTATCTTGTAATTGAAGTATTTAAACATAAAGAAAAAATCCTTAAATATTCAAAACTATCTGAAAGTGAATTAATTGAACAAGTTTACAATTTGCTAAAAAATGTCAAATTGATAAATGAAAGTCAAATTCCAAAAGAAATTTGGGAAAAAGCCTTTGAATTAACCAAAGATGTTGATGAAAATGACACAGCATTTATAGCACTTACAGAGTTTACAGACGGAAAACTATGGACGCTTGACAAGAAACTTTCAAATGGTTTAAAGAACAAAGGATATACAAAAATAATTGGAACAAGAGAGTTAAAAGAGAAATCACTTGAAAATAAACAAGATGATAAAATGATTGAAAAATAAGGCTTTAACATTGGGCTTGATGCTATTTGTTTTTTTGCCTTGTTTTTTCGCAAGCTCAAAAAACAAGGCAAAAAAAACAAACAGCACAAGCCCATATTCGTTGCGGGTAATTTTTTCGTCGAGTAACTCGGGTCTAAAAAAATAGAATTACAA
>JAOZMU010000580.1 GCA_029934165.1 Bacteroidales bacterium | reverse complement strand
AGTCAAAGCTAACTGGTTAAGTAACAGGGGTGTCCAACTTTAGACTGGTAGCCAACGTTTCATAAAAAATAGGTCTTAGACCTTAGTTTGAAGTTAGTAATGATAAATTTTTTGGTGCGGCTTATCGGGCTTTTCGCTTGTAGTTGCCTCGTGGCTTGCGTTTTTGTAGCAAGCAGTTTGACAAAACAAACAAATTTTATACCCAAACCCTGTATTAAAAAGTGCAGGGAACTTTAGTTCAAAAATTTTTATAACATATTCGCAATTTACTTAGACTTTACGGTATTCGCATAAATTTGTGCGCCTGAATTGAAATGCACCACTTGGGATTTTCTTTGATAAACTCTACAATTCTGGGTATCATTATTTTATGCTGACTCCATTCGGGTTGCAAATACAAAAAACAATTGCCCGAAACTTTTTTGGCACATTGTTTTGCCCACAAAAAATCTTCCTCTGTCTGAATGACAACTTTCAGTTCATGCGCTTTTTCGTAGATAATATCTTGCGGTGGCTTTTGCTGTTTTGGCGAAAGGCAAATCCAATCCCAGTTGCCAGAAAAATGGTGCGCGCCAGACGTTTCAAGAAAAGTGGCTACACCACGCTCTTTCATCTGCCGACAAATATAATCCAAATCGTACGAAAGTGGCTCGCCACCAGTGATTACGACAGCTTTTGCCGGAAAAGAAGCAGCCTTCTCAACAATATCATCAACCTTTGCAACGTTGTGAATATCAGCTTGCCACGAAACTTTTGTGTCGCACCAAGAGCAACAAATATCGCAACCGCCAATACGAATGAAATACGCTGCTTTGCCAGTGTGATAGCCCTCACCCTGAAGTGTGTAAAAATCCTCAATCAGGGGAAGGGTTTTGCCGTCTCGAAATTTACTATTACCCAAAACTATTGTATAAATAAGTAAGTGTTCCTAAATTAATCGCCAAATTCAGTAGCACGACGTTTTCTAACGTGTTCGTCCAAATAAACTTTACGAAGTCTGATACTCAATGGCGTAACCTCAACATACTCATCTTTTTGGATATATTCTAAGGCTTCTTCCAAGCTAAAAATAATTGGAGGAGCAAGGCGCACTTTGTCGTCTGTTCCCGAAGCTCTAACATTAGATAGTTTTTTTGATTTTGTTACGTTTATCACAAGGTCGCCAGCACGACTATTTTCTCCAACCACCTGACCAGCATATACTTTATCTGTCGGCGAAATGAAAAAACGTCCACGGTCTTGCAATTTATCAAGCGCGTAAGCAAAAGTAGTTCCGGTTTCCAGCGCAATCAACGAGCCATTTTGTCGCTTGTCAATTTCGCCTTTATGCGCACCATAACTCACAAAGCGATGTGTCATAACAGCCTCACCAGCAGTCAGTGTGAGCATGTGTGTTCGTAGTCCGATAATTCCGCGCGAAGGTATCGAAAATTCAAGGTGCATTCTGTCGCCTTTTCGTTCCATAGCCATCATATCGCCTTTTCGTCGAGTAACGATTTCTATCACTTTCCCCGAAACATCTTCAGGAAGGTCGATAGATAAAATTTCCATCGGCTCGCTTCGTATGCCATCAATATCTTTTATAATAACCTTAGGCTGACCAACTTGCAACTCATAACCTTCGCGGCGCATGGTTTCGATAAGAACAGACAGATGAAGCACTCCACGTCCATAAACGATAAAAGCATCTGCCGAATTTGTTGGCTCGACACGCATAGCAAGGTTTTTTTCCAGCTCTTTTTCAAGGCGGTCGTTAATATGTCGCGATGTTACGAATTTACCTTCTTGTCCAAAAAAAGGAGAATTATTCAACGTAAATAACATACTCATCGTTGGCTCATCAATAGTAATAGGGTCAAGGGCTTCGGGGTTTTCTGCATCTGTAATAGTGTCGCCGATGTCAAATTTTTCTAGTCCAACGATAGCACATAAATCGCCAGATGTTACTTTTTCTACTTTTTGTTTATTAAAACCCTCGAAAACAAGTAGTTCCTTGATTTTTTGACGCTGAATACCGCCATCGCGCTTGACCAACGAAACTTGCATTCCTGGTTTCAGTGTGCCACGGTGCAACCGCCCGACAGCAATTCGCCCAACATAAGGCGAATATTCCAACGATGTAATCAACATCTGTGGAATACCTTTGTGCATTTCTGGTGCCGGAATATATTCCAAGATAGATTCAAAAAGTGGCTCAATATTATCTGTTGGTTCAATCCAGTCGTTTGCCATCCAACCTTCTTTTGCAGAGCCATATATAGTAGGAAAATCCAGCTGTGCTTCTGTCGCGCCAAGGCTAAACATAAGGTCAAAAACCTGCTCTTGCACTTCTTCGGGGCGACAATTTGGTTTATCTACTTTATTAATGACAACTATAATAGTCAATCCCAGTTTTATTGCTTTTTGCAAAACAAAACGCGTTTGTGGCATTGTTCCTTCAAAAGCATCGACCAAAAGTAAAACACCATCTGCCATGTTGAGAACGCGCTCTACTTCTCCTCCAAAATCGGCATGCCCAGGCGTGTCTATAATGTTGATTTTATGGTCTTTATAAGGTACGGAAACATTTTTTGCCAGAATCGTAATTCCACGTTCTCGTTCGAGATCGTTGTTGTCCATGATTAACTCGCCAGGGGCTTCGTGGTCTTTGAATAGTTTTCCGGTGATAAGCATTTTATCCACCAAAGTTGTTTTCCCATGGTCAACGTGTGCAATGATTGCAATATTTCGAATGTTCTGCATGATAATCTATTAAGGTCTCAGACCTGTTATAAAAAATTAACTATTATATTGATTTTCAAGAAGTATAGGTGCTTTTACAGCTATTTTTATTCTCCAAAAATCGGCGTGCAAAGGTAGCTTTTTTAAGTAATATAGACTTGTAAGTAATGGAAAATTAATAATTAATAATTAATAATTTTGCTTACGCCTGA
>JAOZMU010000579.1 GCA_029934165.1 Bacteroidales bacterium | reverse complement strand
ATACAAATACTTAAAAATAAAAGGATTACAAAAAGACCTTCGGATTTAAGGTATTGATAATCTAGTCAATAACAGCTACAAATGTGTCGATTCTTTTTACATTCCAGCTTAATATGCGTAGTTCTAAAAAGAAAAGTTCCACGTAATTGATGGAATTATTGGAAATAGCGACACTTGTTTTGCTTTTGTTTGCAAACTTCCGGCTTCGAGTTGCCCCGTAGTTTCATAAAAAATGAAAAAAGGGTTGTAACGATTATAAACATTATATATTGAAAAATTCCACGATGACTGGTAACGCCCCTTCCGTTTTCGTTTGTAGGTAGCCGAAATATCAACCCGATGATACGCTGCCATACGCATAGCATTGCGCTCAGAATATTCGCTGTATATTCGCCCTTCCAACCAATATCTGGCAACTGGCAAAGTTATGGCATTGCCCGTAGAATAGACAAATACAGATGAAAATGTCCATCTGTCGTTGAGTTGATAGGATAGAATTAAAGACAAATCGTGTCGTCTGTCATATTTTGCGTAAAATGTATTGCCACTGTTTAAACCCTCAAAATCTCTTTCGGTTTTTGCCCACGTATATCCAACCCACCCAGTTAAACTGCCAGAATTTTTACGGATAAAAAATTCTGCACCATAAGATACACCAGACCCAAAAGTAAAGTTATTATCTGCATTATCATTCATATTATCGCTTGGTGCTGCTCCATCTGCATATTCGATTAGGTTATCCAATTCTTTATAATATAACTCAACAGATGCCTCAAACATATTATCCATAAAGTTATGAAAATATCCTGTCGCATACTGTACACCATATTGAGGCTCAACCAAATCCGTGCTTGGAATCCACAAATCTGTGGGCATAGATGCAGATGAAATTGCCGCAAGATGAATGTATTGGTAATTTTGTGTATATGCAAATTTCAAAGAATTTACGGGCGTAATTTCAAATCGTGCCGTGAATCTTGGCTCAATATTGAAATACATTTTCACCTCTTCGCCATCTGCGTAAGAAATCGTATCTGTGGTAAAATTATTTTCGTTTTTTACGAATCTGTCAAAAGGTCCAATATGTTGAAAAAGTGTCGCTCGCAAGCCAACATTAAACCTCCAACGGCTACCTAAATCGAATTCATCATTCACATAAAACGCCGCATCATGTGCGTATAAATCATGAATTTTATCTGCATCTATGTGTGTCTCTCCAATTCGTGCCGAAACGCTACTTGGAGTAAAAGTGTGATTTATGTAATCTGCACCGTATTTAAGCGTGTTTTTAGGATTCATTATGTATGTAAAACTTGCTTTCAACATCAAATCTTCTATGCCTGAGTAAAGTTTAAAATCAAAATTATCCTGCGTAGCATCAAATTCAAAATAATACTTAGTATAAATAGCAGTAATATTCATAAATAATTTATTATTAAACACATGATTCCAACGCAATGTTCCTGTTGTGTTTCCCCAAGGAATGTTGAGTGCAAAACCAGACTTGGAATCTACGTAAGTAAAAACGTCCTTACCATAATAACTACTAAAAAATAATCTGTCCTTATCCGAAAAACGGTAACTAACCTTTGCGTTTAAGTCGAAGAAATAGTAACCAGAACCGTTAAATTCCGAATCTTCAGGGATAAATGGTTTCGCCAAAACATCGAAATATGTGCGTCGCGCCGAAACCAAAAAGGAACAAGTATCCTTAATTATTGGTCCTTGCAAAGTGAGCCGCGACGAAATAATCCCAATGCCTCCGTCTGCCTCCAAGCGTTTCATGTTGCCCTCTTTCATAGTAATATCAAGCACCGATGAGAGTCTTCCACCATAATTTGCGGGCATTCCTCCTTTTATCAAATTAATATCTTTTACTGCGTCTGCGTTAAAAACCGAAAAGAACCCAAATAAATGCGAAGCATTATAAACCGGTGCTTCATCTAGCAATATCAGGTTTTGGTCTGGACCACCACCACGTACGTAAAAACCCGAAGAACCTTCGGAAGCAGATTGCACACCGGGAAGCAACTGAAGCGTTTTCATTAAATCGACTTCGCCCAACAACGCCGGAATGAGTTTTACCTGCTTGACAGCCAGATTTACAGTTCCCATTTCGGCTGCTCTCACGTTTTTGTCGAGTCCCTCGCCATAGACAATTACTTCTTTTGTTGTGATTGCAGTTACCTGTAAATCAATGTTTAACGTTATGTTTTTATCAAGAGCAATTTCAATAGTATCGTTCTGATAGCCGATATATGAAACTCGTAATGAGTATTTTTTAGCAGGCAGTGTCAGAGAATAAAATCCGTATTTATTGGTAATTGCACCTTTAAGAATTTCTTTCACAAAAAGGTTTGCACCGATTAGGTCTTCGCCAGAATTAGCATCTCTAATATAACCACTAATAGTATATTTTTGAGCAAATAATGAAAAAGACGTAAAGAACAACAAAATAATGATTATGTATTTCATGTGAATTGTTTTTATTAAATTATAAAGAAACTTATTGCCAAAATAGTGATTTTAGCTTACAGAACATACAATAATATATAGTTACAATTAAATAAATTTGTTATATATTGAAATTCAATCCATTACATTATCTCGGAGTCGAAAAAAAACATTTTGCAAAAAGAGAAAAATAAGTTACCCATTACAGAATAAAAAAACTAAATGCCTTGCACTTTTTAATATTGAAACAACGATTTACTATTTGACTGAAAATCAGCAGCAAATAATGGTATAGGTTAATTTAATCTTCGTTCTAATAAAGGAGTTGCTACGAAATAAGTTGACTGATAATTACATTTACATTGATGATTAACAATTCATTACGAACATACAATAGCTATGTTATTCCATAACAACTCCAAAGGACTAAGCACTCATACAAAAGTTTTTACTTATTTGCATGTCTGTAATTTGCTGATA
>JAOZMU010000578.1 GCA_029934165.1 Bacteroidales bacterium | reverse complement strand
CCGCCTACGGCTACACAAAAAACAAAAAATGCCCGCCACCAAGCAGTTTTCGTTACAGGCAATTAAAAAATCGAGATTTGCAAGAAGATAAAGCAACATATAGATACGAACCGAAAGAAGTTTACTACATGATTACAATTGAATGTAATCAAAAATGTAGTAAATGTTCTCATTGGAAAAATAAGGATAAAGGAAAAAGACTTTTACCTGAAAAAATCATCAAAATGCTTTTTGATATTCCGTCTGTAAAAGAGTTTATAATCGTAGGCGGTGAGCCTTTGATTTTTAAAAATGAAATCCGTGATATTTTAAAAGGAATTTCAAAAACAAAAATAAGAACAACGATTATTACCAACGGTGTATCAATGGATAAGGATTTTATTGATTTTGTGAAAGATTTTGATATTCATATAGTCGTTTCAATTGATACATTAGATAAGGAACACTGGAAGTTTGTGCGTGGCAGTAATTCTTTTGATAGAGTAATGAAAAATTTTGAATATGCTACAAAAATACTTAACCCTGAAAAATTGAGTATTCAATCTGTATTAGCCAAAGAAACAGAAAAATATATTGAGAATGTAGCTAAATATGCTGAAAAGATAGGACTTTATCATTCTCAACAACTATATGTTCAAGAAGGTTTTGAAGGAAATTGGACAAGTATCAAATATGAAAATACAGAAGCTCAATTATATGAAAATTTAAAGTGCATTGCAGCAGGTAAAAATTTATCAATAATGCAAAACGGTGATATTTTTACTTGCTTTCAACAGTCGTGGATAAAAGGTTGCGAAACAGCATTAGGAAACTTAAATGAAACAGAGATTAAGACGGTGCTAACTTCAAAATACACAAAAAGAGTTTACAAAAAAATGATTTCATGTAATTTGCCTTGTAAGGTTTTAAAATGTAATATTGAGTAAATGAAATTAAAAGAATTAATCATAGAAATAAGTTATAATTGTAATTTGTCTTGTATAATGTGTGGTTTTGGACAACAGGCATTTGACAAACAAAAATTTATGCAATTTGAAACTTTCAAAAAAATTGTTGATGAATTAGCAGAAAACACGGACATTATTAGACTAAATGGACGTGGCGAAAGCACAATTCATCCAGAATTTACGAAAATGCTTGATTATGTTGGATTAAATTTCTCTACAAAGCAAATTAATCTTTTTACAAATCTATCATTTCGAAAAGATGAAATAATTGAGAAATTTACAAAATATGATACACAGTTATTTATATCTGTTGATAGTCCTGAAAAAGTAGAATTAGAAGCTATTAGAAAAGGTGCAAGTTATAATTTGATAACAAACAATTTAAAAGAATTACAGAAAATAAATAAAAGACCATTTATTGTATTTACTATACAAGAGTTAAATATACATAGAATACAAGATATTGCAGAATTTGCATTAAACAATGATTGTCATGTTCTATTCAATACAGTAAGAAGAGATGAAGGCATTGAAGTATTTGAAAATGAAGTAAAGCGAAAAATTAAAACGATAAAACAACAATTTGAACAAGTAGAAAAACTTTATGCTGATACAAATTTATCATGTTATTATCCGAACCAACTTGCAGGAATAAAAATTGGATTATCAAAAACAACAAAAACACATGGTGAATATTCGGTGTGTCCTTTATTAGACCAAGAATTATGTATTCTTTATGACGGAAATGTAACACCCTGTAATATGTTTAATCCTTATGTTTACGGAAATGTAAAAACAGAAAGCATAGAAAGTATTTGGGAAGGAAAGAGTAGAAAAGAATTTATTAGTAATCACAAATCACATTATTACTGTAAAAATTGTGCTAATTTAGGAATGTAAAATGAGTTCATTATCAAATTTACCATACGGAAAGATATTAGATTATTGGTTTGAGCGTTTAAAAGGTCGTAAAAATCGGTATAAGTTTGTTTTTACAAAAGCAATTGAAATTTACGCTTTTACAAGAAAAAAGGCAAACGTAAAAAGGACAAGTAAGAATTTACAAAGAATTACAGCTACCAAAAACAAAGATAATCAGATTAAAAATAGTTCTAAAATTATTGTTGTTATACCTGCATTTGTTAAAAATGACTTTGACCTAAACTTTTTAAGGCGATTAATAGAGCAATTGACAACGCAAACGAGAAAAATTACAGAAATATTAGTGATTGATGATTATTCACCTGTAAATTATCAATTGCCAAAATCTATAATCAAAATAAGGCAAGAAAAAAATAGTGGTCCCGCAAAAGCAAGAAATACAGGAATTGAAATTGCATTAAAACATCAACCTGATATAATCGCATTTACTGATATAGATTGTGTTCCAGACAAAAATTGGATTTTATCAATAATTGAAAAATTCAAGACCGATAAAAGTGTAAGTATTGTTTCAGGAAATACTAAATCATTTAATACTAATTGGTTTGGAAAATATCATGAGTTAAATGGAACATTAAACGGACGAATATTTAAAAATTCAGATTTGCTTTTATACGGAACAACTTCAAACCTTGCAATAACAGGACAAGTTGCAGCGAAATTACGATTTAATGAAAGTTTTGCACTTGCAGCAGGTGAAGATATTGAATTTTGCTATAATGCAATTAAACAAGGATTTAATATAAAGCATTGTAATAAAGCAATTATTCATCACGATTATGGATATAATGGAAGTTTAATTAAAAACACAAAGAAATTTATGAAACAGTTTTCAAAATACGCAGAAGGTGAAAAAACATTGATTGAAATAGCACCTGATTATTATGAATATTTTAATGAAACAATTGAAATTCAGGCAAACTAACTTAACGAAAAGATAAATAATGCCTGTAACATTGTGCTGGGTGTCAGTGGTTTTGTAGTGTTTTTTTAGTGCTTCGCACTCAAAAAAACACTACAAAACCACCGCCACCAGCACATTTCCGTT
>JAOZMU010000577.1 GCA_029934165.1 Bacteroidales bacterium | reverse complement strand
GATAGCGCGGATATGATTGCTGGCCAGTGTTCCCGCCCATGGTGAATATCGTGCGTGAAGTTTGTACATCACCCTACCCTGTAGAATTTGCGGATAACTATGACTATCGAACGCTTTAAAAAATTTACAATTCTTCATTCCAATGATATGCATGGCGACTTTTTTGCCGAAGCGCAGGGCGAGGACGGGAACCTGAGCGGCGGCTTGGCCTTGCTGTCTGGCTACATCAACCAAGTGCGCCGTGAAGAGCGTAACGTGCTGTTCGTGATTGCGGGCGATATGTTGCGGGGGTCGATATTGGACTCGGATTCTCAAGGTGTATCCACCATCGAGATTATGAATTATTTAGCCCCCGATGTGGTCGCGGTGGGCAATCACGAGTTGGATTATGGCCTCCCCCATCTGCTAAAACTAGAAAAAATAGCGAATTTCCCCCTTATTAACGCTAACCTCTATCTTAAAAATCAGCAGAAGCGGTTGATGTTGCCCTATCACCTCCTGCACGTAGATGGTATTGATATTTTATTTATCGGCATTCTTACCCGTGATGCACTAGGCCAAATTCGGATGAGTGAGTTTGACGCCTTTATTACCGTGGCGGATGCGCGGGAAGAAGTGGGCAAGGTCTGTGCCGCTCACAAGAGCGCAGGCGTTGATCTCACGGTATTGCTAACGCACATCGGGTTTGAGGATGACCGGGACTTAGCCGCCACGCTTGACCCTGATTGGGGGGTTGACCTTATCATTGGCGGTCATTCGCATACAATTTTGGAGCAACCGGACGAGGTCAATGGCATCCTCATCACTCAAGCGGGGGTAGGTACCGACCAGCTTGGACGGTTTGACATTGTTGTGGACGCGGAGACCAACAGCATCGTTTTGTGGACGTGGGAATTGGTGCCTATCCGCACTGGATTGGCCGACCCGGATGTCGCATTGCAAGAGTTTCTTTGGGCCAGTTTTGCGGCAGTGCGCGATAAGTACGATATGCAGCTTACCCAACTGAAGCGCCGCCTCACTCATCCAGGGCGGGACAGAGAGACAGAATTGGGCAATTTATTCGCGGACATTATGGCGGAAAAAGCGCAGGTGGACGTGAGTTTTGTGATTAGCGGCTCGATTCGTAGCGCTAAGTTAGGTCCGCCCGTATTGCTACGTGAATTCAAACAAGCGTTCCCCTATGACACGCCCATCTACAAATTCACCGTCACGGGGGCGCATCTCCGACAGATATTTCGCTTTAACCTATCCCCAGCACAACGGCGGCGGCGCATCTTGCAAATCAACCAAACTGTTCGCGTTGAGTACGATGATGCGCAAGGCGACGTGGCGTGTTTGGCTGTCCGTGGACAGCCCGTTGATGATACGGCCCATTACACCATCAGTGTACAGAACTACTATTACGAAAATGCGGAAGACCGTTTGGGGCTAACTAAAATGGACTTGGAGGCTTTGGGCGATAAACAGACGTTGACTACCTCATCCCAGAACGTGTTAGAAGACTATATGTACACACATACCGACTTACAACGGCAAGTCGAAGGACGGATTATCATTCACGAGTCGTGAGTTGCAAAACCTCGCGCATGCTCGATTACTTTTAACCCAAGTTGCTACCTATACAGATCAAGACACAGAGGAAAGAGGGGGCGTGTTTTTATTTTTTGAGCGTAGCTCAAAAAATAAAAACACATTATCTTATCTCTTTTTGGCGAGCTTCTGGTAGCAACTTGAGTTACTTTTATATAGCCCGATCCTTTTTAGGAGCAACAGAATGACCGATACCTGGTTTACCCAAATCCCCAAAGTGGAACTTCACGTTCATCTTGAAGGAGACATCCCGCTGGAGACACTGTGGCAATTGGTGCAAAAGTATGGCGGTGACGCGGCTGTGCCTGATATAGCCGCGTTGGAAAAGAAGTTTGTTTACCAAGATTTCCCACATTTTATCGAAACGTGGATATGGAAGAATCAGTTTTTACGCGAATATGAGGATTTTACGCTCATTGCTGAGGATGTCGCTCGTGGTTGGATGCGACAGAATATCCGGTACGTAGAAGCGTTTTATTCGCCCACGGATTTTGCGCGGCATAATTTGGAGCCGCATGCCCTCACTCAAGCGATTCGACGGGGTTGGGAGCGCGTGCCCGAAATCGAAGTGGCACTTGTGGCCGACTTGGTGCGTAGCTCTACGTCAGAAGTCGCCATGTACACACTCGCTCAACTCCGCGAAGTGCAGGACTTGGACGTGGTGGGTATCGGCATTGGCGGCGCAGAGCAACTATATCCGCCCGAATTGTTTGCGGAGGTGTACGCGCAGGCGCGAGCGTGGGACTTTCACACCAGCGCGCACGCGGGGGAGGCCGCCGGGCCAGAGAGTATATGGGGCGCGATGCGTGCGCTTGAAGTTGAGCGTATCGGCCACGGCACCCGCGCCGAAGAAGACCCCGCACTCTTGGATTACCTCGTTGCGCATCAAATCCCGCTGGAAATGTGCCCTATCTCCAACGTTTGCACGGCGGTTGTCCCCTCGTTGGCGCAACATCCCCTTCGGCGCTCTGTGGAGAAAGGCGTATTCGTCACCGTCAATACCGACGATCCCCAGATGTTCGGCAACGATTTGGCGAGCGAGTACGCGGCTTTAGTCGCGACCTTCGATTTTAATCGAGCGGATATTGAACAATTGATGAACCAATTTAGTGTAGGTCTTGCAAGAATGGCAAGAACAATTAGAGAAAGAATGAATGTAAGGGATAATGAAGTATTTACTCCAATAGATCTTATCAATTCTAAAACTCTTTCTTCTGTTATAAACTCCTTCTTTGGAACAAATCAGCTTTCGCAGTTTATGGATCAAACGAATCCACTTGCGGAAATGACCCATAAAAGAAGGATGTCTGCACTCGGACCTGGTGGACTTTCACGTGAAAGAGCTGGTTT
>JAOZMU010000576.1 GCA_029934165.1 Bacteroidales bacterium | reverse complement strand
AAAACTAAATCAGGCGTAAGCAAAATTATTAATTATTAATTTTCCATTACTTATCTTTTATACACATAAAATATTTTGTAATACGAAATATTTTAGATGATACATTGAATACAAATCATCTCACTACGTATAAACACACGCAAAAAGTAAAAATATCGGTCATTAATGTAATAAAATAAAATAGAATTTTCTAACCTGAAAATATATTGTAACTTTGAAAATGTAAAAAAAAGCCAACTTCTGCTATGCCAAAAATCCTTGCTATTGACGATATTAAAGATAATCTTCTTCTTCTCAGAGAGATGATTAGAATTTTTATGCCAAACTGCACTTTGCTTTTGGCAAGTTCTGGGCAACAGGGAGTTGACATTGCGATTGACCATATACCAGATACGATTTTGTTGGATTTGAATATGCCCGGTCTTGATGGTTTTGATGTCATTAAAATTCTGAAAAACAACCCAATAACGCGTCCAATACCTATTATTATTGTAACAGCACAAATGTCTAATGCAGGCACACGCATAAAGGCATTAGAGCAAGGCGCAGATGCTTTTTTGACAAAACCTATTGACGAGGGCGAGCTGGTAGCCGTTATAAAAGCTATGTTGCGGATTCGTAAGGCAGAAGAATTGCTTCGTACTAAAAATAAAAACCTTGAGGCGTTAGTTGAAAAACGCGCAAAAGAGATGCAAGACAAAGAAGTACGTTATGCGTCTATTTTTGATGTCGCTGGAAGTATTATCATCGTTTTCGATTTGAACAATAATATTGTAGAATGGAATCATAGCGCAGAGAAAACATTTGGGATTGCCAAAGAAGAAATTATTGGGAAAAATTTTCTGAATGTTTTGACAGATACGCAATTTAAGTCTCTGGTAATGAAACACATAAACAACATTTTGAAGGGAAAAGATATAAATGAATTTGTGAGTTTTATTACCGATAAAAATGATGAAAAACAGTATTTTACGTGGAACATGACCCGAATGCTCGATACAGACCAAAAACCAATCGGATTGGTTGCTGCGGGCAATGAAATTACTCGAAGAATGGAAGCCGAAACGCAATTTGAGGTTCAGTTTAAAATCAATAGCGGTTTGACAGAACTTGCACGGGCTTTGCTAAAATCGTCTTTGTCGTTGCGTAAAATTTCGCGTCTGGTTTTCGAGAAAATAAAAACAATAACAAAAAGTTCAATAGGCTATGCTGCTTCTATTGACCCGAAAACCAACGATTTAGTTTTGCACTATTATTCCTCCGCCAAGAAAAACAATACGAGTCAAAAGATTATACGAATTGCCAAAAAAAGCAATTATTACCCCGAACTTGGTGGCAGCAATATGGACTTAAAAACACCTTGGTACAAAAATTTTTCGGTCTTTAAGCCATCAAATATTACACTTCCATTTTTTTCTGGCGATATTTCAAACATTTTGTCTATTCCAGCAAAAATTAATGAAAAGTTAATTGGTCATATTGTAGTTGCCAACTCGTCGCGAAATTTTACTGATACGGATATTGAAAACATCAATAAACTTACGGATTTATTTGCAATTGCAATTCAGCGCAAATACTCTGAGCAAGAGTTACTTAAAGCAAAAAACTTGGCAGAGCAAAGTGATGAATTAAAGTCATCATTTTTGGCAAACATGAGCCATGAAATACGAACACCGATGAATGCAATTATGGGATTTTCTAGTTTACTCGAAAATCCTGATTTATCATACAAAAGACGTGTACAATTTGTAAATCATATCGTTGAAGCAACAGATACTTTGCTGCAACTTGTTGATGATATTATAGATATATCTAAAATTGAATCGGGACAATTAGAAATAAATCTTGATAAGCATAATCCTTGCGACATAATAAATGATGTATTTTCGATTTTTACGCTAGATAAAAAAACAAGTAAACCAATAGAAATAAAGCGTTATATCCCCAACAATTCTTTTGACATTATAACAGATAAGGCTAGATTATGCCAAATCCTTTGCAATTTGGTTGGAAACGCGATAAAATTCACCGAACAAGGAAGCATTGAGTTTGGCTTTGAATACAGTGAAAAAGAAGTTACGTTTTTTGTTAAAGATACAGGAATTGGTATCGACAAAAGCGAGCATAAAATTATTTTCGAGCGTTTCAGAAAAATTGAAAACAAGTCTATTCGTTTATATGGCGGCACAGGCTTAGGATTGTCTATATCAAAGAGTTTGGTTGAGATGCTTGGCGGCAAGATATACGTAGAATCTGAAATTAACAAAGGAGCAACTTTCAAATTTTCTTTACCGTTATTAAATTTTAATGACGAACCTAATCTAACACCAGAAGAAATGGTATCAGCTTATAATTGGGAAAACAAAACAATTCTTGTTGCAGAAGACGAAGAAATAAACTTCATCTTTTTGGAAGAAGCACTTATCGAAACAGGTGCAACAATTCTCCATGCAGAGAATGGAACAAAAACGCTTGATTTTGTGAAAAGCACAAAAATAGACCTTATCTTAATGGATGTGAAAATGCCAGAAATGGATGGTTATGAGGCAACTACAATAATAAAAAGAGATTGGCCAAACTTGCCCATCATTGCGCAAACAGCCTATGCTTTGGTTGGGCAAAGAGAAAAAATTTTGGCTGCTGGTTTCGATGACTATATCTCAAAACCAATAAAACAAAAAACATTGTTGGCAATAATTTCAAAATACCTAAATTCCTAACTAAGGTCTAAGACCTATTTTTTATGAAACATTTTAGCTGTGAATTAGCGACTTACGTTAATAAAAAGCGGAAGAACTTTTGTAAGAGTACTTAATAAAATGAAAAATTTGTATCATTGCCAAAAATTAAAAGCCAAAAATGGTCGCTGTAAAACAAAAAAACAGTAAAAATAAATACGGACAATATTTTACACCAGAATTGATTGCAAATTTTATGATTG
>JAOZMU010000575.1 GCA_029934165.1 Bacteroidales bacterium | reverse complement strand
ATTATTAATTGATTATTATTTATTAGTTTTAATAATTTTGTCCAAAGTCTAATATTAATTGATTATTATTTTTAATAATTTTGTCCAAAGTTTAATAAATTAAGTATGCAATAAACCCTTTATCTAGCAGAGCAATAAAGAGTTTAAAAATAATAATATCAAAAATAAAACAGCACACACCTACCGAGCTAACTTGTTGAGCGTTGTCTTACGTTTTTATTAACAGAACAGCCATAATGAGCTTACAGAATACGTAAAAAACACTATAAAGAAGTTTCGTAGGAGCGTCATAAGTGTGTAGAACTACTTATTAGGAGTTGTATAAACAACTTAGACTTGGGTTAATAAATAGCTCGAAAAGTATTGGTTGTTTTGGAATTATTGTTACAACTAACATTTCAGATGCCTGTTTTTGTAAAATATTATTATATTTACGGTTGGCTATGATTTTTCAACTAAAAAATATGATACCAAGTTAGGTGTCAGGATAATATATGTTAGTATGCAATTGAAACTAAAACTAAAAACGCAGATTTTACTTTTTATTTTAAGTACGTCAATTACAATTTTTATAGTAGCGATTGGGATTGTAAGTTTCAAAGCGCGTGAGGCGGCATTTAATGATGCGAAAAGGTTATCGAATACTTTGTCCGAAAAGTCCGCAATTTTGGTTGAGTCTGCATTGAATACACACATGGGTAGTGCCCGCTCATTGGCTTACGCTTTTCGGGAGTGGGAGCAATTTGACACTGCGTATAGAGCGCAGTATTTGAATAATATTGCGAAGAGTGTTGTAGAACAGCGTAGCGATTATTTAGCAGTTTGGCATTGTTGGGAGATGAGTATTATCAAGCCAGGCTGGGGAAATAAAACAGGACGAGAGTCGAGTGTTTTTTATCGAGATGGCACTAATTCTATCAAGCACAAACATATCTTTCGTGATATTGGTGGCATTAAGCGTTATTCTGGTTATCATGTGGTGAAAAAGGAAATGCAGGAGTTTATTTTCGAGCCTTATTGGTGTTCGTACACTTTTGAAGGCACAGATAAAGTGCTGGAAACCACTGTTGCTGCTCCAATTATACGAGATGGTATTTTTCATGGCTTAGTTGGTATTGATATTTCTTTGGATAATATTCAGGAGTTGGTAAGTTCTATCAAACCATTCGAGAACAGTTATGCTTTTTTGGTTTCTAACGATGGTTTATATGTTTCGCATCCAGATAAAAAGTTGATTACAAAGAAAATATCCGAGATTAATACAAAAGAAGAAAAGGAGTTTCATTTTAGTCAGAATATCCGAAATGGGCGCAAATTGTCTTTTACCGCACAAAGTAATGATGGTTCTGGGCTGTTGTTTATAACTTTTAGTCCGTTGCAAATTGGTGATAGTCGGCTTCCTTGGTCCCTTGGATTGGTTGTGCCAGTAGATGTTATAACCCAACATGCTAACGCGAATTTTTTACTTTCGATGTTGATTGCTACTATTGGAATAATTATTTTGTTGGTAGTTATCATACTGATAGCTAACAAGATAACGCATCCATTGGTTAAGGTAATTGAATCGCTGAAATTGCTTGATAAGGGAGTTGTTGATAAGAAAAACAAGCTGAAAGTTCAATCGCAAGATGAGATTGGCGAAATAGCAATTTCGTTGAATAATTTGATTGATAGTTTGGATAATACCGTTGATTTTGCCAGCGAAGTTGGGAAAGGGAATTTGGAATACGAACACACACTTTTGGGCGAAGACGACAAACTTGGCAATTCTCTTCTGGAGATGAGAAATAGCTTGCGAAAGGCTCGGAAAGAAGAGGTTAAACGTTTGGAAGAAGGACGGCTTCAGAATTGGATTTCTACTGGTTTGACAAAATTTGGCGATATTTTACGTCTGAATATTAACGATTTGGAAGAGCTTTCGTTTAAGATTATTAGCGAACTTATAGAATATACAAATATTAATCAGGGTGGATTTTTTATCGTTGATGAGTCTAACTTGGAAGATGTTCATATCCAGCTACTTTCGTCGTATGCTTTTAATCGTCGTAAATTTATTAAAAAACGAATAGAACTCCGCGAGGGCTATGTGGGACAGTGTATTTTAGAGAAAGGCACTATTTATCTGAAAAATATTCCTGACGGTTACATTGAACTTGGCTCAGGATTAGGATTTTCCGAGCCAAAATACTTGCTTCTTGTCCCACTAACGTTTAATGACAAGGTCTTTGGTGTGTTAGAACTCACTTCTTTTGAGCCGTTTGAGAAACATGTCATTGAGTTTGTCGAGCGTGTTTCTCAAAGTACAGCTTCGACGATTTCTTCGATACAAATTAACGCTCAGACAGCAAAACTCCTGAAAGAATCGCGCGGAAAATCGGAGCAAATGACGCATCAGGAAGAAGAAATGCGACAGAATATTGAAGAGATGATTGCCACACAGGAAGAAACACAACGTCGGGAAAATAGCTTGAACGAAGAAATTGAAAAACTTCAGCAACAGAACATCGTGCTTTCGCAACAGTTGGAGGGTTTGCAAGATGGTGGTGATTCTGACTCTAACTCGGTGCAGTAAATATAATTTAATTGCATAAAATTCTTATTTTCAAGAGGTAGCCAATTCGTAATCAGTGTCCGTCCATAAAGTCCGCAATTTTTTAATCGTGCTGAAAGGCATTTCTATAATTAGCTCATTATCAACCCACGATTATCATCGTGAGCTAACAATAAATCATCGCTTCGCAATTTAATGGACTTATGGACGGACACTAATTATTATATATTATAGTGCTTGACCAGATGTAATACGAAATTTCTACGCTTACTCATTCATCTTTGCATAATCAAAAAAAGAGACAATCTGTTCAGATGCCTCCTTTTCTAGTTTATTAAGTACTCTTAGTAATGGAAAATTAATAATTTTGCTTACGCCTGATTTAGTTTT
>JAOZMU010000574.1 GCA_029934165.1 Bacteroidales bacterium | reverse complement strand
TACTGAGTATCAGCACAATCTATTTTTTTAATTTAAAAATGTCATACATATTGAAATTTACGTTTAAAAAAAGTAAAAACATAAGCAACTCAAAATACAACAATACAACATAAGATAATGTTATTTAACTCAATAGAATTTGCAATATTCTTACCGATAATTTTTATACTTTATTGGTTCGGTGCAAAAAAGAATTTAAAAATTCAAAACACACTACTTATAATAGCAAGTTATTTTTTCTACGGTTGGTGGGATTGGAGATTTCTATCATTAATAATTTTCAGTTCTTTTGTTGATTATCTTGTAGGAATTGGATTGTCAAAAAATAAAACTCACAAAAAACGGAAGATATTATTACTGACGAGTATTTTTATAAATCTTGGATTTCTCGGCGTTTTTAAATACTTTAATTTCTTTGCCGAAAGTTTTGCTGATGCTTTTACACTACTTGGACAATCAATTGAACCGACACGACTTAATATAATTTTACCTGTTGGAATAAGTTTTTATACGTTTCAAACGTTGAGCTATTCAATAGACATTTATAAAAAAAAACTCGAACCGACAAAAGATATAATTGCATTTTTTGCCTTTGTTAGCTTCTTCCCTCAATTAGTTGCGGGACCGATTGAACGAGCAACAAATTTATTACCTCAATTTTATCGCAAACGAAAATTTGAATATAATAAAGCTGTTGACGGAATGCGTCAAATACTTTGGGGCTTGTTCAAGAAAGTTGTAATTGCAGATAACGCCGCAGGATATGTAAATGATATTTTCACTAATTATACGGATTATTCAGGTGTAACACTCTTACTTGGTGGTGTGTTTTTTGCATTTCAAATTTATGGCGATTTTTCAGGATATTCGGATATTGCAATTGGGACAGCTCGATTATTTGGATTTAATTTAAAACAAAATTTTGCATTCCCATATTTCTCTCGTGATATAGCCGAATTTTGGAGACGTTGGCATATTTCATTATCAACGTGGTTTAGAGACTATTTGTATATTCCTCTTGGTGGAAGTCGTGGCGGAACATGGATGAAAATAAGAAACACATTTATTATTTTTATTGTTAGCGGATTTTGGCACGGAGCAAATTGGACATTTGTTATTTGGGGAGCTTTAAACGCAATCTATTTTTTACCATTAATGCTAATGAACAAAAACAGAAAAAACACAGACAACCCAGCACAAGGAAAATTACTTCCAAGTATCAAAGAATTATTTCAAATCGGAATTACTTTTTTTATTACAGTAATTGCATGGATATTTTTTAGAGCTGATAATATATGGCACGCTTTTGATTATTTAAAAGAAATTGTGACAAAATTTTTTTTCACACATTATCCTTTAAATCCACAGTCAATATCACCAAAAACATTTAGCATTATTATTATTTTTTTTATTATTACTGAATGGTTGCAAAGAGACAAACAACATGCTTTGGAATTAAATATTAAAACAAAAAAAATTATACGCTGGGGTATTTATTTTTCAATAGTATTAATAATATTTATTTCTGGAAACTTCAACAAAACTGAATTTATATATTTTGCATTTTAACTTTAAGTGCCTTGCACTTTTTAATATTGAGACAACGATTTACTATTTGACTGAAAATCTGCAACAAACAGCAAATAATGATATAGGTTAATTTAATCTTCGTTCTAATATGAAAAAATTTATACAAAATACAATTTTCTTTTTAGTTGCTTCTTTTGTTATTATAATACTTTTAGTAAAAACAACATCTATAATAGTAAAAAACAGGCAATTTGAAAATTATGAAACAGAAAGTAATTTACTAATATTCAAAGAGAACAAAAATTATGACTTTATGTTTATGGGTATTTCTCATGCACGCAATTTTTCAAGACACCGAAATCATTTAAGAGTAGAAAATATATTAAACAAAAAGTTTATCAATATTGGGCAAGGTGGTGGTACATGTGGAGTTAATGAACAATTATACTATTTGAATTATTTTTACAAGAAAAACAATTCGGTTAATACAATTGTTTACATTTTATCGCCACCAATGTTATTTTCGGAAACACTGCCACAAGCAGCTAATACATTTGATAATGAAACAATTGAGTTTGATTTTTTATTCAATTATTTCTTTTTTAAAACAGAAAACAAATATGAACGTTTATGGTCATATCTAAAAACTAAAATTACAATAACGTGGATATTTTATAAACCAAATTCACTTGATAGCAAAAATGAGAGCTTAATAGAAATAAATATGGACGAAGTGAAAAAAGGATTTGGGTTTACATATAAAAACGGATTAAATGAAAACGTCTATAATAACAGTTGTGAAACACTTGAAAATACGATTAAATTAGCTATTAAAAATAATTCTGAAATTATTTTAATAATACCACCAGCACTTTTTGGCAAATGGTATGGACACAACGAAACTGTTGAATTTGCTAACAAAATGCAAGATAAATATAATGTTGATTTTTATGATTATTCAGAAACTGTTTTAAAACCAGAGTATTACTATGACCATCATCATTTAAATACAAAAGGAATAATCTTTTTCACGAAAAACTATTTAAGTAAAATGAATTTAATAAAGTAAGCCATTAAAAATAGGTCTTAGACCTTAGATTAAGTTTAAATACCTAAGTACTCATACAAAAGTTCTTGCGCTTTTTATTAACCTAAGCAGTTAATTCACAGCTTAAACGTTTCATAAAAAATAGGTCTTAGACCTTAAATTTAGTCATAGTTCTATTCTTTGTAAGCATAAATAAAAGTTTAATTTTGTAAACGTATTTTAAGAAATAAAGTAATGACAATTTCAATAAGTTTAGTAACTTTGTGGTTTGCTCAAAGTACAACACGATTTATAAGTACTCTTACAAAAATTTTTTCCGCTTTTTATTAACGTAAGTTGTTAATTCACAGCTTAAACGTTTCATAA
>JAOZMU010000573.1 GCA_029934165.1 Bacteroidales bacterium | reverse complement strand
AAACTAAATCAGGCGTAAGCAAAATTATTAATTATTAATTTTCCATTACTTAATAAAAAGCGTAAGAACTTTTGTAAGAGTACTGATTAGAACGAAGATTAAATTAACCGATACCATTATTTGCTGTTTGGTGCTGATTTTCAGTTAAATAGTAAATCATGGTCTCAATATTAAAAAGTGCATGGCACTTAAATAATCTCCGAACAGAAATAAAACAAGCACAAATGACCGAACTTCGACAAATAATAGAAAATTCAAAAGTTACAAAAGATGCGATAGAAGCCAATTTGGTGCATCCAATTTTACAAAAAGAATTAAGCCCACGAGAAGTTTTTGAGGATATTAATTCTGTAAGTAAAAGTTATTTTGAGAAGGGAAGTGCCGTTAGAATGGTTGGGCTTGCGGGATTGCGGGGTGTCGGAAAAACAACTTTGTTATGGCAATCGGCGAATTATATCCGTGAAAATTACACAGACAATATTTACTTTTTTCATCTTGCCGATTTAAAAAACTACAACATCGGAATAAGAGAAATACATAAAGGATTTGAAAAATATTTTACAGCAGGTAAACTTTGGTCATACAAAGAAAAAATTGTTTTTCTATTTGATGAGATTCACGAAGACCCAAACTGGGCAAAAGATTTAAAAATACTTTACGACCTGTTTCCCATTGTTTTTGCCATCGCAACAGGTAGTTCGGCACTTTTGTTACAGTCCACAGCCGATTTAGTAACTCGAATGTTTATTCAACATGTGTATCCACTCAATTTCAGGGAATACGTAAGCATTAATAATTTTAATTCTCAAAAAATAGATAAGACAAGAGACGTATTACAAAATATTCTACTACAATCGGAAACTGCCAATGGGTTGTTTGAGAAGTTAAAAACCATAAAACCAGATTTAGAAAAATACTTAAATGAGATTGAAAAATCTGACGAGCGCATTTATAATTATATTGTTTATCAGAACATTATCCGTTTTTTAGTAATAGAAAACAAGCACCAAATAAACGAGCAGATAAGAGATTTGGTTAGAAGGGTTATTTATGAAGATATACCCAAGATTAACGAAAATTCAAATCCCAAGAATGCCGAAAAAATTTTAAATCGTCTTGCTGCTTCCGATGAAATAAACGTGCAAACATTGAGTCAAAGCATTGGTATTTCGCAAGATGAGATAAACAAAAACTTAAATATCCTTGAAAATGCAGAGCTTTTAAATGTTTTATATCCGTATGGCGGAATTGATAGCAAAATTAATAAAGTGAAAAAATATTTTTTCATGTCGCCGTCTATTCGTAAGGCTTTGTTAAGTCCGTTGATGCTAACGGAAAACGACAGTTTGTTTGCAAAAATGTTGGAAGATACCGTTGTGTTATATCTAAAACGTATTTTCCGAGACTGGAGTCATATTTCGTTTTTCTCTACAAAAGGGCAAAAAAATCCAGATTTAATCATAGAAACATACCCAAAACCGATACTTTTGGAAATAGGAATAAATAAAAACACAACAAAACAAATTACAAAAAGCCGAATAAAATATAAATACGGAATAATCGTAAATTCAAAAATCGAAGCACCTGAGCTTCACAACGATATTGTGATTATTCCGCTGAAATATTTCTTGCTGTTGTGATGAAAAAATAGACAAAAATGAATTATCCGAACTAAAACAAAACAAGCAAAAATGACCGAACTTCAACAAATATTAGAGAACTCAAAACTAACGGCAGAAAGTATAAATGATAATTTAATACACCCTGTTATGGGAACAACTGATTATAAACCAAGAGAAGTTTTTGCGGAATTAAAAGAAATTTCGGACACTTATTTTACAACAAAACGTACTGCAAGAATGGTTGGACTTGCAGGTTTGCGAGGAACAGGAAAGAGTACACTGCTTTGGCAAACTGCCGATTATATTTATAAAAACTACACTAAAAACATATACTTTTTTCATCTTGCCGATTTGAAAAATTATGACATTGGCGTGCGAGAAATTTACAAAGGTTTTGAAAAGTATTTTACTGACGGTAAACTATCGTCGTATAAAAAGCCTGTTGTTTTTTTGTTCGACGAAGTGCATGAAGACCCAAAATGGGCAAGCGATTTAAAAATTCTATACGATTTATTTCGCTCTGTTTTTGTTGTCGCCACCGGAAGTTCGGCTTTGTTGCTGCAATCGACAGCCGATTTGGTTACGCGAATGTATATCCAACATGTTTTCCCGTTGAGTTTTACAGAGTTTTTGAATATCTCAAATCCAGAAATGAAAATAGAGTTTCGTCATAGTGAAGAATTGAAATATATTTTTTTTGGAGCTAAAAGTGCCGAAGAATTATTTCTTAAATTAGAAGATAAACAGAAATTATTTGCCGATTATTTTTCGCAAACAAATAAATTAAAAGATGAGATAATAACGTATATTTTATACAAAAACATTACACGTTTTGCATTTATTGACAGTAAATTGCAAACAAATAAACTTATAGCCGATTTAATTAGACGAGTTATTTATGAAGATATACCTAAGATGGCTGAAAATGTTAATATTCATTTTTCGGAGAAAATATTGCAACGTATTGCAGCTTCGGATGAGGTTAATTTGCAGACATTAAGCCAGTCTATCGGCATATCTCGAAAAGAAATAAACGAAAATCTTGACATTCTTGTAAAAGCAGAACTCCTTAATGTTTTGTATCCTTTTGGCGGAATTGATACGAAAATCAATAAAACACACAAATATTTTTTCATGTCCCCATCTGTTAGAAGAGTGCTTTTAAATCCGTTTGTTATTTCGGATAACGACAACGAGTTATATGCGAAATATTTAGAAGATATTGTTGTGCTATATTTAAGCCGAATATTTAGATACAATAATATTGTGTCTTTTTCGTCTCAAAAAGGACAAAAAAATCCAGATTTAATAGTTGAAACAGGCG
>JAOZMU010000572.1 GCA_029934165.1 Bacteroidales bacterium | reverse complement strand
AAAAAACATGCATGATTTAACAGAGCTAAAAATAGCTAATTATTAACACCCCAGTTTGTAACTATCTTAAAGATACAATATTATGTCGAATTATGCAACTTTTTTAACACTTTTTGCATCTGCAATAGCTTGATATTCAAGGTGTTATTAAAGCCAGAAACTTGAGGGTGTAAAACTAAAATATAGAATCATGATTAAAGAACATTATAAAAAAGAAATTGCACCGCCATCAAGCATTATAACAAAAGGCGACACAGGCGAAATTGTGAAAAATATTCAAGAGTGGCTAAATCTTTGGCGATATTATAGCAACCGATGGCAACTACAAATTTTGATTGATGGAGATTATGGCTCAATCACCGAAAATGCAGTGCGTAAATTTCAGCAGTTCAGAACAATAGACGCAGATGGAATCGTTGGTCGGCAAACTTGGCAAGAGCTAACAAAACCGATGCGTCGAGCTTTTGAGCCGATAGTTTTTTTTGATACTGACACTTTGCGCACTCGCGTAATCGACTATGCCAGAAAGCATTTGAATAGCCATCCAACCGAATTTCACCCAAATCAAGGACCTTGGGTGCGTGCATATATGGGCGGACGCGATGGCGAAATGTGGATGTGGTGTGTTGGGTTTATGGAAACTATCCTCGACTGTGCGTTCTCAAGTATGGGCAAAAAATTTACCGATTATTTTCCGAAGACTTTTCTTGCTGGGGCAATCCATAAACACGGAAAAGAAAATGGTACTTTGGTTACAAATGCCGAGCTGAAAGCCGAAAAATATATTCCGCAACCTGGCGATATTTTCTTGAATATGAACTCAAAAAATCCGGAACAAGCCTATCATGTTGGTTTTGTGCTTGAGTGCAAAGGCGATGTTTTTACAACCATTGAAGGCAACACAAGTGCAATGCGCGGACAGCCTGGTACACAGGTTGGTATGCACTCGCGTAATTATAAAAAGTATCTTATTGATATTGTAAAATTAGAAAAGTAGGCATAATTTTCTCTATTTTACGCGAAGCAATTTTTAATGGAAATACTAAAACCAAAACACCTGCAAAGTGGCGATAGAGTTGGAATTATCGCTCCAGCTGGACCGATAACAGATGAGCAATTGGGGTTTGTAATCGAAAACGTTACAAGGCTAGGATTTGAACCGTTTTTTACGCCAAACATTCTGAAAAAAAGTGGATACTTTTCGGCATCTGATGATGATAAAATTGACGATATTCACAATTTGTTTGCGGATAAATCTGTAAAGGCAATAATCTGTGCTAGGGGTGGTTATGGGACTACTCGCATTTTGCATCGGTTAGATTATGACCTTATTGGTCGCAATCCGAAACCACTTATCGGATATAGCGATATAACGGCTTTGCTTTGGGCGATTTTTCTACAAACAGGAATTGTAACGTTTCATGGACCTGTTGGAAATTCGAGTTTTAATAGGTTTACGACAAATTGTTTCAGAGAAATTTTGTGCGAACCATCGGACGAAAAATATTGCTATCCGCTCGAAACGTCAGCAAAAAGTTACGAAAATACGAATGACGAAATTGTCGTTATTTCGCACGGAACTGCTGAGGGTGAGATGATTGGCGGAAATCTTTCGTTGATTTGTGCTTTGATGGGAACAGATTTTGAGCTGGATTTTAGTAATCGGATTGTTTTTATTGAAGAGATTGCCGAGCCGCCATATAAAATAGACCGAATGTTGACTCAGTTAATTGTGGGCAGAAAACTCGACAAAGCAAAGGCGGTTTTGCTTGGAGTTTTCAATGGTTGCGAGGCTGTCGATTTTGCAAAATCGAAGTCATTATTAAGCGTTTTGCAAGAACGCCTGGTCGCGTTAGGCATTCCTGTTGTTTATGGTTTACCGTTTGGACACATCGACAAGATTGCTACTTTTCCGCTTGGCATAAAAACAAGAATTTCTACTAATCCGTTGCAACTGTCTCTTCTTGAAAGTGCGGTAGATTAGTGAGTTATAGACTTATTAGTTTAATAAAAAAACAAATAAAATTATGAAAGAAATCATCGAAAATGCGTGGAATAATCGTGAGTTATTGAAAAACGAAGAAACAATCCGAGCAATAAACGAAGTTATAAGGTTGTTAGATATTGGACAGCTGCGAGTTGCTGAGCCAACGGCTGATGGCTGGCAAGTTAACGAGTGGATAAAAAAGGCTGTTATTTTGTATTTTCCGACACGAAAAATGACGACAACCGAAGTCGGAATATTTGAATTTCATGACAAAATACCGCTAAAAAGCAACTACGAAAAACTTGGTGTACGTGTTGTGCCTCATGCTGTTGCGCGTTTTGGTGCGTATCTTGCAAAAGGTGTTGTTGTTATGCCATCTTATGTTAATATTGGTGCTTATGTCGATTCGGGAACTATGGTAGATACTTGGGCAACAGTTGGTTCGTGTGCGCAAATTGGTAAAAAGGTGCATCTTAGTGGTGGTGTTGGAATTGGCGGTGTTTTAGAGCCTATTCAGGCAGCTCCCGTTATTATCGAAGATGGAGCTTTTATTGGTTCGCGTTGCATTGTTGTTGAGGGAGTTCGTGTTGGAAGGGAGGCTGTTTTGGGTGCAAATGTGGTTCTCACAAATTCGACAAAAATAATTGATGTTACAAAGCCCGAAGCTGTTGAATATAAGGGTTTTGTGCCTGCGCGCTCGGTGGTAATTCCTGGTACTTTTCCAAAGAAGTTTCCTGCCGGCGAGTATAACGTTCCTTGTGCATTGATAATTGGGCAACGGAAAGAGTCGACGGATTTGAAAACATCTTTAAACAATGCCTTGCGTGAGCATGATGTTGCTGTTTAGTTTGACGCTTGCAACAAGGGCGTTTTGCGGCAGGGATTGCAGCGGTAGCTTGCCGTAGTGGTTTGCGATTTTTGGCGCGGTTTGGCGAGCGACCGATAGGAAGCTCCGCCAAACCGCT
>JAOZMU010000066.1 GCA_029934165.1 Bacteroidales bacterium | reverse complement strand
AACATATAGGGTACAAAATAATCAATTATTAACATCCCAGTCTTAGACCTTAAATACAACAAACAACGTACATAAACAAGAATATGAAATATATTTAGAACTACAAAACTTTTTTACAAAGTATGTTTAGGCAAGAAACAACTTGGAATAGTGTCAAGGATAGGATTGTTGTATAATTTACCAAATTTTTTTTGCGAATATTATCGCATTGGATTGATAAATTCGTAGATGCTACTATCTTTGCAATAGCAAAAAATACAGCAATGGAGAGTATAAAGTTCACAAATGCGCACACACACCAAGCCAGCTCAAGAGATGCGGTTTCGGTTGTAAATCTTTTTCCAGATGAGTATCCTTATCGGCTGATAGAGAGTGGTTTATACTCTATCGGGCTGCACCCTTGGCATGCCGATGGCGAGACAGACGAAGAACTGCTGGCAAAAGTCGAGCAGGTAGCACGTAATGAGCAAGTTGTGGCAATTGGCGAGGTTGGCTTAGACCGTGCAAAAAAAGGAATTGCCAATTTTCAGCATCAGATAGAGGTTTTTGAGAGGCAAATAGAGATTGCCCAAAACGCAAAAAAACCTCTCGTAATTCATTGTGTTAAAGCATATTCCGAATTAATTTCGATTCGCAAAAAATTTCCTTCCAACGAAGTTTGGGTAATTCATGGTTTTGCCGCAAACCAAACAATTGCAAACAATCTTATTGGTTTAAATTGCGTTCTTTCGTTTGGTATTTCGGTTTTCAATCGCAACGCTAAAGCACACTCTACGCTTCCGAAAATAGATATTAATAAAATTTTATTAGAGACAGATGAAACTGATTTTTTGCCTTATGATTTGTATCGTTATGTTGCTGAATTACTTAATATTAACATCAATGAGTTAAAGGAAATTATTCATTCAAATTTCGAAAAATTTTTTAAATTATAGTTTGTTAGTGCATTACGAATTGGCTTACGTATGATAAAATTCATGTTACAAAACCCTGCATTTTGCTATGCTAAGTAATGGAAAATTAACAATTAATAATTAGTAATTTTCCCTTACTAAGAGTACTTACTTTTCTGATTGCATAAAAATTCTTAATTTTAAATTCTTAGTTAGTATGAATATTGATTGGTTAGAGCGCACCCAGCTTTTGGTTGGTAAAGAGGGAGTTAGAAAATTGCAACAGTCTTCTGTTTTGGTTGTTGGGCTTGGCGGTGTTGGTGCTTATGCCGCCGAGTTGGTTTGTCGTGGCGGTGTGGGACAAATGACAATTATCGACACTGACACGGTGAATATCAGCAACATAAACAGACAAATTCCTGCGCTAACATCGACAGTTGGACAGCACAAAATAGATGTGATGAGCAAACGACTTTTAGACATAAACCCAAACCTGAAACTTCAAGCGAATAAGGTATTTATTAATGAAAAAAACGTTATCGGTTTTCTGCAAGCCCAGCAGCATGATTACATTATTGATGCTATTGATACGCTTATGCCCAAAATATTTTTGGTATTTCGTGCGTTACAATTAGGCATTCCACTGGTAAGTTCGATGGGAGCTGGTGGTAAGATTGACCCTACGCAAGTACAAATTGTTGATATAAAAAAAACATATAACTGTAAACTGGCACGAATGCTCCGCAAAAAGTTACATCAACTTGATGTTTACGAGGGTTTTGATGCTGTTTTTTCGCCCGAAGACGTTTCTAAAAAACACACAATAGCTGTTGAGAATGAGGCTAATAAAAAAACTACGGTTGGCACAGTTTCCTACATGCCGCCAATCTTCGGATGTTATTGTGCATCAGTAGTATTACGGAACTTAATTAAAGCATAAAATTAACCTAAATATAGTATAGTATGAAACCAAAAGTACGATGTTTTCATTGCGGCACTAAAATAGAAGTGAGCAAGCCAAAAAACGATATGAACATAGCTCCAGATATTTGGCAAGACTTTGAGAAACAAGAGCTAACGTTATGCGAAAAATGCAAGAAAAACATAAGGGATAAAAAAACGAACAAAAAATAATAAAACTCTTGGAGGTGTTATCAGTTTTTTTTATGTTTGCAGCGTTTTAAGAGGGTCACGTGGCCGAGCGGTTAGGCAGAGGTCTGCAAAACCTTGTACAGCAGTTCGAATCTGCTCGTGACCTCTAAAAATTAAGCCGTTGCACAGATTGTGTAACGGCTTTTTTGTATGCAAAAATTTAATCAATTACGAATTACGAAATTGACCCATAATTGTCATTTGGAGATAGCAATAGACCGTCCTATCGGATTTGTTGCAACCTAAAAAAGTGCGTAGCACGATAATATTTTTAGCCTACGATGGTAATCGTGGGTTGGTAATCATATTAAATAATAAAACTATGAAACAGAAAATCGAACAATCGGAAAAGATTATTAAACAGTTGTATGACGATGATTATAAGATGACTACAACAGATGGCAAAGAATTTATAATTCCGCCAGAAGGTAACTTAGGCTTATTGGCTTTAGGACACAAAGGGCTTATCGCTGTCAGGAAAAAGCGAAAAGAGATAAATTGGAAGAACCCAAATTCGTTGTTGGACGAAAAAAAATAATCATTTAAGTATAATTGATAATTGATAATTAATAATTGATAATTGATAATTAATAATTGATAATTAATAATTAATAATTGATAATTAATAATTGATAATTGATAATTAATAATTTTGCTTACAAAAGTTTTTACGCTTTTTATTAACGTAAATTGCTGATATACAAGCAATACGTTTCGTAAAAACAGGTCATAGACCTTAACACAAAATTCAACATTTGAAAAATGGAACGACTTGCAAAAAAAGTATTGTTAATTGGCTGGGACGGAGCTGATTGGAAAATTATTAACAAGCTGATGGACGAAGGCTTGATGCCGGCAACCGAATATTTGGTAAACAACGGAGTGATGGGAAATTTGGCTACTTTAGAGCCGCCTTTTTCGCCTATGCTTTGGACATCAATAGCAACAGGAATGCGCGCCGACAAGCACGGCATTTTAGGATTCTCCGAGCCAACGCCCGACCACCACGGCGTGCGCCCTGTGTCTTCGCTTTCGCGCAAGGTGAAAGCTGTTTGGAACATCTTTAATCAGTCGGGGCTAAAAAGCCATGTTGTTGGTTGGTGGCCTTCGCATCCTGCCGAGCCAATTGATGGCATAATGATTTCTAACCACTACCAGCAGCCAAATGTAGAGCCAAACAAGTGGGGAATGATGCGTGGAAATGTCCACCCAGAAGAACTTACGGGTTTGTTTGCTCATTTGCGCGTACACCCTCTTGAGTTGAGCCATGAGCATCTTTTGCCTTTCGTGCCAAAAGCACCAGAGGTTGACCAAGAAAAAGACAAAAGGCTATATCAGGTTGCAAAAAACATTGCAGAATGTTCGTCGCTTCAGGCTGCTGCAAGCTGGATAATGGAAAATAAAGAGTGGGATTTTATGGCGGTTTATCACGACACGCCCGACCATTTTTCGCATGGTTTTATGAATTATCACCCGCCAAAAATGCGAGGAGTCTCTGACGAAGATTTTGAGCTTTATAAAGGTGTGATAACCAGCGCATACCGATACCATGACATGATGCTTGGCAATTTGCTGCAAATGGCTGGCGACGACACTACTGTTATGCTAATTTCCGACCACGGTTTTCATTCCGACCATTTGCGCCCTGCTTTTATTCCTAACGAGCCTGCTGGTCCGGCATATCAGCACCGACATCACGGCATTTTTTGCATGAAGGGACCAAACATAAGAAGAGACGAAACTATTTTTGGAGCTAATTTATTAGACATTGCACCAACTTTGCTGACGCTGTTCGGATTGCCGATTGGCAAAGATATGGACGGAACGCCACTGGTAAATTGTTTTGACCAAGAGCTTGAGCTTGACCAAATTGATACTTGGGAAGACGTGGAAGGCAAAGCTGGTATGCACAGCGACGAAATGCGCGAAGACCCTTACGAGTCGCAAGAATCTTTGAAACAACTTGTTGAGCTGGGCTACATCGAAGACCCCGGCGACAATGTGCATGTGGCAGTAGAGAGAACTATCCGAGAGGCAAACTACAATTTGGCAAGGGTTTATGTTGGGTCGGGGAGGCACGCAAAAGCAATTCCGCTCTTGGAAACTCTCGACAAAGAAAAACCCGGAGAATGGCGTTTTGCCCGAAGGCTGATTGTTTGTTACCTTGAAACCAAGGAGATAGAAAAAGCAAAAAATCTTATTCAAACAACAGAAACTCTTTTGAGGGAAACTGTTTTGGGAGAAGAAAAAATTGCAAAATTGCAAAAAGAGATTAGCGACTTGCAAAAACAAGAGGACAGCGACAAAAAGGAAGTTGAAAAGGCGGTTGCTAAGTTTCGTGAAACGCAAAAAGAAAACAATAATAAAAAAAATGCGTTATTAAACATAGAGCTTATCAAAGGAGATGCTCTTATCAAGGAGGGCAAACCGCAATTGGCGTTGGAGCAATATAAAAAAGTGGAAGCACAAAACCCAAATGCAAAACAGATAAACACTCAAATTGGCGAAGCGTACAACAAGCTAAACCAACACAAAGACGCGATAAAAGCATTTGAAAAAGTGTTGGAAATTGACGAGCATAACCACAACGTTTTTCTGGGTTTGGCAATTGCATATTTCAAACTTGACGAGTACGAAGAGGCTGCCGAAGCTGCCCTGTCGGTGATGGAACTATCTTATTATCAGCCACAAGCGCATTATTATTTGGCTCTCTGTTTACAAAAACTGCAAAAGTTTGAACAAGCCGCACAGGCTTTTGAGGTTTGTCTGACGATATTACCAAATTTTGGCACTGCCAGAAATAAGCTAATAGAACTTTACGAAAAAGATTTAAACCAGATAGAAAAAGCCGAAGAGCATAAAAAGTTTTTTAAACAAAAAGAAATTGAAATTACTGCCAACAGCGAGCCACAAAAACAAGAAGTGGAAAAACATGTGCCGATAAAGCCAGTAAGCTCTGAAAGCGGTTTGCAGGCTACCGAAAAAAACGTGCCTTCGCAAGAAGAGCCAATAATAATTGTTTCGGGGTTGCCACGCTCTGGCACTTCGATGATGATGCAGATGCTCGAAAAAGGAGGGCTAAATATCCTGACGGACAACAAACGCAAAGCCGACAGCAGCAACCCAAAAGGATACTACGAGTACGAAGCCGTCAAGCGCATGGCACGAGACAACAGTTGGCTGCCCGAAGCAAAAGGGAAAGTAGTGAAAATTATATCGCAACTTTTGTTTAACTTGCCACCGCGTTTTAACTATAAAATTATTTTTATGGAGCGCGATATACAAGAGGTTTTGCTCTCGCAACAAAAAATGCTCATTGCACAGGGCAAAAAAACAAAAACAACCTATAACATGGCATTGGAAAACAGCTTTGAAAAAAACATCGAGAAAGTGAAAAGCTGGGCAAAAAAACAACACAACGCAAACATTTTGTTTGTTAGCCACCGAGAAACAATAGAAAATCCGATGGAAACAGCACAAAGCGTAAACAACTTTTTGGGCGGAACATTCGACAATGAAATTTTAGCCTCCGTTATAGACAAAAATCTATACCGCGAAAGGTCTTAGTAATTGATAATTGATAATTGAGTAATTGATAATTAATAATTAATAATTGATAATTAGTAATTGAGTAATTGATAATTGATAATTGATAATTAATAATTGATAATTGATAATTTTGCTTACGCATGATTTAGTTATCTGTTATTAGTTTTCAGTAAACAGTTTTCAGTTTTCATGGGTTTTGAGAAATGAAATAGTGATTCTCAAAACCATAAATGGTGTGGGACAATAAATTCCATTAAATCGCGAAGCGATGACCTGTTGTTAGCCCACGATGATAATCGGGGGACAGTATTAATTTTTTTAATTTTAATTTAAAAGTTTGACATTATGAAAAACACAAAAACAAAACTAAAACAAAGGCTTAACAGCTACGGAAAAGCTGCCGCAGCATTAATCGTGCTTGGTGGAGTAGGTGTAGCAGATGTAGATGCACAAATTGATCATAAGGATTATGACCCTGATATTTCCTTGAGCAAAGGGGGAGGAAGCAATGTTACGGTAAAAACTGATATGCCATTGGGCGCTACTGCAAACATTTCAGTTGGAAAATTGCACTTATATTACGACGGTAGTTATAGTGTAGGAATTGTGGTACTCGAAAAATCTTTGCAGTTCCTAAAAAATGGTAATTATGCAAAAGCATTAAGTGTTGATGCTACAATTAATGATGCACAATCCTTTAAAGCTGCTTGCGCTTTCATATTTGGTAAAAATGGTTCTGGCGACTTACAAGGACAAGGCGTAAAATACGTGGGGTTTAGGTTTAAAAATGATGGAACTAATTGGAATTACGGCTGGCTGAAGATTGAGGTTGTAGATGGTAGCAAAGGGGTTACCGTGTATGAATCGGCGTATGAAAGCACACACAGTACTTCAATAAAAGCAGGAGAGGTGCCAGTATTATCTACTCCGGGTTTATGGAAAACCGATGCCGCAACAACCGTCTGGAACACAGCCACAAACTGGGACGATGGTGTTGTGCCATTAGCAGGCGTAGATGTAGTAATTCCTACAGGAACAACAAACCAACCAAGCATTGGCGATTTGACTACTGCCGTGTGCAAAAGCATTACCATAGAAACAGGCTCAACGCTAACTATTGGCGCAGGCAAACTAACCGTTGCTGGCAACTGGAGCAACTCAGGCACTTTTACGGCAGGCACGGGAACAGTAGAATTTGGCGGCTCGGCAGAACAAACAATTGGCGGCAGCACAACTTTTAAGAACTTAATAATAAACAACACACACGCAACCGAAAAGGTTGATGCTTCGGGCGCAACATCTTGCAATGTAACAGGCAGTTTGAATGTTACTGATGGGGTTTTTAAATCGAAATAAACAGTTTTCAGTTATTAATTATTTATTCTTTTGATAGGAACACAGATTTTATTTTTTTTTCAATTAACTTAAAAACAGACAATCATGAAGCGATTATTATTATTATTTGCCATGATAACCCTTATTCCGGGGTTGTTGTTGGCACAGGATTATACCGATGTTACGATAACTACCACAATGGAGTTGACGACAGACATTACGGTTTCCGGAACATGGACAAACAACGGAACTTTTACGCACAACAACAACTTGGTTACTTTTGATGGTGGCTCGGTGCAAAGTATCAACGGTACTACTTCGCCAACCGAATTTCACTCGCTTACGCTGAACAACTCGGCAGGCTTGGTGCTAAACTCGGCAATCAACGTAACTACTGCCCTCACGCTCACAAGCGGAAACATTAACATGAACGGGCAACTAACACTTTCTTCAGGTGCAACTCTTAGCGGCAGTGGTTTATTAACTGGCTCGGGCAATATTTCAATCACCGAAGACATTGGCACACCAACGGCTGACAATATTGGTGGACTTGGGCTTGTTGTAACTTCTGCTACAAATATGGGAAGTACTGATGTTGCAAGATTCCACACAGCACAAACAGGCGAACTTGGTGGTGGTAATAGTATTAAAAGATACTATACAATTGTTCCAACAACTAACACAGGTTTGAATGCTACCATTGTCTTCAATTATGATGACTCGGAATTAAACGGGCTTACAGAAGCAACACTTGTTTTGTGGTCTTCGGCAGATGGAACTACATGGACTTACGCAGGCGGAACACTTGATGCAACTGCAAACACCGTAACACTAAGCAGCTTAGATGGTTTGGCGCAGTATTACACGCTTGGCAAATCTACCCCAACCGTAACAACCGCAGCAATTACCTCCATAACAGGAACAACAGCTTCTTCGGGTGGTGAGGTAACTGCAGAAGGTGGTAGTGCTGTAACTCCTCGTGGTGTTGTGTGGAGTAAAACAACAGCTCCTGCATTAACAACCAATCAAGATGGAAAAACGATTAACGGAGGAGGAACAGGTGTTTTTACTTCTTCTATAACAGGATTGGCAAATGGAACAACTTACTACGTAAGAGCTTATGCCACAAACGGAGAAGGAACAAGTTATGGAAACGAAGTAATTTTTGCAACACTTGGTGCTTCGGGCGATGCTTTGACATTGGATGGAGCAGATGATTATGTAACTGTTGGTGATATTTCAAATTCCAGTACAACAGAAATAAAAACAATAGAATTTTGGATTAATCCAACAACAACAACCGAAGAAATTATTGACCTTAATGGAGTGGATAAAATTTCAGTAAGTAGTGGAACTATCTCTGTCTCAGGTTCAACAGAAATATATGTGAATGGAGTCGTTTCTACAACTTTGACAAATAGTGAATGGCAACATGTTACTATAACTATAACTGCTGGTTATGATGTAAGTGCGCTTGTTATTGGCTCCGATGGTACAGATTATCTAACTGGTTTTATTGACGAAGTACGTTTTTGGAGTACTGTCCGCACACAAGATGAAATTCGTGCTAACATGTGTCGTCAGCTAATTAATCCAGCAGACGAAAACCTTGTTGCATATTACCAATTTAATGGAAACTACCTTGATGCAAGTGCAAACACAAATGATGGAACAGTTCAAGGCGGAGCCACCACTGCAGACGACAATACTTTCGATGTATATGCCGGAGATACATGGTTGGATGGCGGAGCTTCTGCAAACGTCTCTTTTGAAGACGATTACACAACAACAGATGCTGCAGCTTTAGACAATATTGTCATTTCAAGCGGCAAAACTGTTACTGTTGACAAGACTCATTTAGTAACAGCAAACAATAACCTTTACACTTTTGGTGATGTGGTTGTAAATCCAACAGACAATAATACTGATGACCCAGGTATGCTTACCGTAGAAGGAAATCTTGATATTGAAACAGGCGGTAGCCTTACTCTTGAATCTCCCGAAAACTCAGGAGCAAGCGGTTCGCTTATCGTAAAGGGAACAGCAACAGGCGATATTACAGCAAAACGTTTCCTAAGAGCTTGGGCTTATCATTACATTTCTGCGCCAGTTCAAGGAGCAAACACAAGTGTTTTCGCCAGTGCCGGAACAAATGTTTTAAGTTTCAATCAAGCAGGAAACTTTTCAACAGGAGCAGCATGGGAACCAGCTTTAAACACTGCAATGACACCAGTAAAAGGTTATGCTGTTTATAGCGAATATGCTACACCTGAATTTACGGGCGCACTAAACACAACAAACACAATTACCGTTACTAAAACCGCAAACCCTGACGGAGTAACAAATCATGACGGTTGGAATTTAGTTGGTAATCCGTTTACTTCGGCAATTGATTGGAAATTAGTAATGGATAATACAAACAATCAAACTAATATTGAAAATACTGTATATATGTACGAAGAGTTTTATGATGATGATGTTACTCAAAGTGATGTAGGCAATTATCGTTACTTCGTTGCGGCAACAGGAACAAATGCAGGAATAAGTGCCGGAACATCTACTACTAATCAATATGTCCCAGCCATGCAAGGATTTTTTGTGCGTGCAAAAGTTGACAAATCAACTTTTACAGTTCCAACAACTGCAAAAGCTCACAGCGGTCGTCGTTTTTATAAAGATGCACCAGAAGAAGATTATCAAATTCGTTTGAGTTTATGCAGAGAAACGCTTAAAGATGAGACTGTTATCCGCGAAGTAGCAGGCGCAACATTGGAACATGACGGCGAATTTGATGCTTTCAAAATGTTTTCGACAACAGCAGTTATGCCACAAGTTTTTTCTCTAACACCAGAAGGAACTGAACATGCAATCTACACCGTTAATGAGTTTGAACAAGGAATGATTATTCCGCTTGGTGTTTCTGGTCAGGCTGGCATTGAGCAAACTCTTTCTGCCGATAAATTATTTTTTGAAACAGAAACAGACGTTTATCTTGTTGATAAACACGTTACCGATTTAGATGGTAACTTCTACGAGCAAAAACTTAACGACAATCCAACGTATGCCTACACTCATACTGCCGATGGCGTTACAACAGACCGCTTCGAGCTTCACTTCTCTCCAAGCCCAACAGCTTGCGAAGAAATCAGCACAGAATCGAACATCTACGCAAACGGAAACTCTGTTTTTGTAAACTTTGGACAAGAAACTGGCAACGCAACAATCTCAATCTTCGACCTTTCGGGACGTGTTGTGATGACAAAACAAGTGTCTGCAAACGGCTTGGTTTCAATCCCAACCGGATTAAACGGCGGAGCATACATCGTAAAAGTTGTAAGCAACGGACAAACAACAAACCAAAAGGTTTTCTTGAAATAAAGAAAATCATAAATTCAGAGCGCGACTCCAAGTCGCACTCTGAATCATTAAAAAAGGCTGCTCGGTTTCGGGTAGCCTTTTTTGTTTTTTGTCGGCATCGCTTCAAGCCACGCCGACAATAGTAATTCCCGAAAATTTCGTACCTTTGTAAAAAATAGCCAACTATGAAAGTATTTAACCCAATTTACGACACCGTTTTTAAGTATTTGCTTGAAGATATTGATATTGCTCGCGATTTGATTTCGTTGATAATTTCTGAGGAGATAACCGAACTTGTTCCTGCACCGCAAGAGAGTTCGACAACCAACCTAATAATAAAATATTCGCAAATCCCCATGCAACGTCTTGATTATGTTGCGATTATCAAAGTGAAGAAAGAAAACGGCAAGGCTGCTTATGAAAAGGTTATGATTGAAGTTCAGAAGTCGCCTTTCAAACCGGAGATACCACGTTTTAGAAAATATGTGGGCGAGAAATACGGACAAAAAAGCGTTTATAAAGATAAAGACGAGGTAAAAGAAGGCTATTTGCCTTTGAAAACTATCTATTTTGTTGACAAAGAATTTAATAACGCATTGCCATCAGTTTTACAGCGCAAAGGACAATATTATGATGTCTTAAAAAAAACAAATTATTCTGGCGAAAGAGACGAATTTGTAGAATTGCTAAATCACGACTCTTGGTTTATACAAGTTTCTCAACTTCCGC
>JAOZMU010000571.1 GCA_029934165.1 Bacteroidales bacterium | reverse complement strand
ACTAAGATAATTAACAATAATTGATAATGAAATTAGAAATAATAAAATTAGACAAGGCAATTAATAAAGCGTATTTCAAACAAAGTTTGAAACGTGCCGATATTGAATTGTTTAAAAAGAATTTTAAGCGTCTTTTTGAACGGGTAAACAAAAAAGAAGGCGAAGAGCATAATAAAAATATTGTTTCTGATTTCCTTAAAGATACTTTTTATAAGGACAGGTATGAGATTAATACCTCGGGCAGAAAAGACCTTGTGATACATAAAGGAAAAACAAGCAGTACACCTGTTTCAATTATTGTAGAAGCCAAAAGTCCTACGAATAAACCCGAAATGATTAGTTTCGACAAACCAAATGCAAAAGCATTGCATGAAACAATTCATTATTTTTTACATGAAAGATTAATAAAGCAAAATAAGGAAATTAAACATCTGATAATTACTAATATTTACGATTGGTTTATTTTTGATGCTACTGAATTTGAAAAACATTTTTATGCAAATAAATCATTCCAAAATCAATATAAAGAGTGGATTAACAAGGAACTGTCAGGAATTAAAACAGAATGGTTTTATAAAGAAATTGCAAAACCGTTTGTTGAAAATGATTTAGAGAAATTACAATGTGTGTATATAAACCTGTTAGATTATGAAGAAACTGTAAAGAACAAAGATGAAACAGACAACAGCAAGCTAATAAACTTATTTAAAATTCTTTCGCCCGAACATTTACTAAAACTGCCTTTTGATAATGATTATAACAAAATTGATAAAAGTTTCTACAACGAACTTCTGCACATAATAGGATTAGAAGAAATCAAAAAAGGTAATAAAAATCTCATCACCAGAGTAAAAATCGACAATAGAAATTCAGGTTCATTACTTGAAAACACAATCGGAATTATTCAAAGCTTAAGACGATTGAAACATATTGAAAAACTTGATTTTTATGGTGAAACAAAAGAAGAACAATTATTTAGTATTGCACTCGAATTAAGTATTACGTGGCTTAACCGTTTATTATTTTTAAAACTTTTAGAAGCTCAATTAATTAAATTTCACAAAGGAAACAAAAAATTTGCATTTCTTAATTCAAAAAAAATTCGTGATTTCGATGAACTTAATGAACTCTTTTTTGAAGTTTTGGCAAAAAAACCACAAAACAGAACAAGTTCAGTAAACGAAAAATATGGTGAATTACCATATTTAAACAGTTCATTATTTGAACAAACTGAATTAGAAGACAATATCATTTATATTTCACAAATAAAAGACCGTTTAACACTTAAAATATCAAGTCAAACAGTTTTAAAAAATAGACAAGGCAACAGACTTTCCGAAGAAAAAAAGACTTTGGATTATTTATTCGAATTTCTTAATGCTTATAGTTTTGCAAGCGATGACAAAGCTGAAATTCAGGACGATAGCCGGACAATTATCAATGCAGCTGTTCTCGGACTGATTTTCGAAAAAATTAATGGATACAAAGACGGTTCTTTTTATACACCAAGTTTTATCACAAGCTACATTAGTCGTTCTGTGTTGAAAAACATGCTTGTTACAAAATTCAGTAGTGCTTTGAATAGAAACATCAACGATTTTGGACACTTAAAAGAACTTATTGATTATTCAGACAAAGAACAAAGACAAAAAGCGAATGATATTATCAACTCTCTAAAAATCATTGACCCTGCGGTTGGTTCGGGACACTTTTTGGTTTCGATACTTAATGAAATGGTAGCTCTGAAAAGCGAACTTCGAATATTGCAAGATGAAAAGCAAAATCGGCTAAGGGGATTAAAAATTGAAAATATAAACGATGAATTATTGATAATTAACGAAGAAACAAGCGAGCCGTTTCAATACTACGTAAACGACAAACATATCCCGCCAACTGAGATACAAGAAATACAACAAAGCTTGTTTAACGAAAAACGAATTTTAATAGAAAATTGCCTGTTTGGAGTGGATATAAACCCTAAGTCGGTTTTGATTTGCCGTTTACGAATGTGGATTGAATTATTAAAAAATTCATTCTACACAGCCAATAGTAATTTTAAATACCTCGAAACGCTTCCAAATATTGACATCAATATAAAACAAGGAAATTCGCTTGTTAGTTTTTTCAGCATATCCGGAAATGGTGTAAAAAATGGCGAGTTACAGAAGTTGCAAAAATTCACAAAAGAGTATAAAACTCAAATTGAATTATATAAAAATGTTACAGACAAAAATGCAAAAGAAGTTATTGTAGAAAACATTAAAAACATAAAAAATCAATTCTTATCTTATGTTACCCCAAATGATATAGAATTTATAACTTTACGCAAATTGGAAGCAGAAGCAACAACTCAATTTATTTTCTTTTCTAAGGAAGAACAAGAAGAATGGAAAAAAAAGCAAGAAAAATTACAGCACGAAATTCAAGAATTAAAACATAAATTAGAATTAAGAAAACAAACTATTTATAAACAACCTTTTGAGTGGCGTTTTGAGTTTCCGGAAGTTTTAGATGAAATAGGAAAATTTACCGGTTTTGACATTGTTTTGAGCAATCCACCATATATTGGTATTGAAGATATTGAGTGGGATTTTCGTCGTTTTTACGAAAGTATTTACACAACAGCAACCGGACGATTTGATTTATATTCGTTGTTTATAGAACGTTCCCGACAAATATTAAAACCGCAAGGAACATTTAGTTTTATAATTCCTGGAAAGTTTTTAAACAATAAACAATTTGTAAAAGCACGAAAGCTGATAACAAATAATAATCACAACGTAAAAATTGTATCTATTGAAGATAAGGTCTTTGAACAAGCCCAAGTTGATAGTGTTATTGTTGAATCTATCCACTCAAAAAACGAACAAAAATACAGTGCATTCACCTGCAAAGAAGAAAACTTTAATCTAATTTCTGAAATCCCGTTAGATTTAATAAACAAAGATGAAGATTGTGTTTTTA
>JAOZMU010000570.1 GCA_029934165.1 Bacteroidales bacterium | reverse complement strand
TACCGCTACAATCCCTGCCGCAAAACGCCTTTGTAGCAAGCAGTTTAACAAAACAAACAAATTTTCATGAACAAACCCTGAATACAGGTTTTGTTCAAGACACTACTACCAGTATGGTTTTTCAAGCAATACCGACAATCTTAAATAAAACATAATGTGTTTATCATCATAAAAAATAATTGAAAATGGAATATAGAATAGAATCTGACACAATGGGCGAAGTAAAAGTTCCGTTGGATAAATATTGGGGCGCGCAAACTCAACGCTCAAAAGACAATTTCAGAATCGGAAAAGACAAAATGCCAATCGAAATAGTGCGAGCATTTGCATATTTGAAAAAAGGTGCTGCTCAAACAAATTTTGAGCTTGGCGTTTTAAGCGAAGAAAAATGCAAACTCATTGGGCAAGTTTGCGATGAGATAATCGCGGGCAAGCTCGACGACCAATTTCCGCTTGTTGTTTGGCAAACAGGCTCCGGCACACAATCGAATATGAATGTAAATGAGGTGATTGCAAACCGTGCCCATGTTTTATGTGGAGGTTCGCTGGATGCAGAAAAATGCAAAATCCACCCCAACGACGATGTCAACAAATCGCAATCGTCGAACGACACCTTCCCGACGGCAATGCACATTGCAGCCTACAAAATGCTTCTTGAAACAACGATTCCAGGAGTCGAAAAACTACGCAACACCCTGATAAAGAAAGCAACACAATTTGTTGATGTTGTGAAGATTGGACGCACACACTGGATGGACGCAACGCCGCTCACGCTTGGACAAGAATTTTCTGGCTACGTTTCGCAACTTAGCCACGGACTAAAAGCACTACGCAACACGCTCGAACATTTGTCGGAATTGGCACTTGGCGGGACTGCCGTGGGAACAGGAATAAACACGCCAGAAGGTTATGCCGAATTGGTGGCAAAAAAAATTGCAACACTGACAAATATTCCGTTTGTAACCAGCGAAAATAAATTTGAAGCACTAGCAGCACACGATGCAATTGTCGAAACATCAGGGGCTTTGAAGATGCTTGCCGTTAGCCTGATGAAAATTGCAAACGATATTCGTATGTTAGCTTCTGGTCCTCGCAGCGGAATTGGCGAAATAATTATTCCGGCAAACGAACCCGGCTCTTCAATCATGCCCGGAAAAGTGAACCCAACGCAAGTTGAAGCACTGACAATGGTTTGCGCTCAGGTGATGGGCAACGATGTGGCAATCGGCATTGGTGGCTCTAACGGGCATTTTGAACTTAATGTTTTTAAACCGATGATGATTTTCAATTTACTTAACTCGGCACGCTTAATTGGAGACGCATGTACCTCATTTAATGACAATTGCGTTGTTGGCATCGAACCAAACAAAGCCACAATAAAGAAACATCTCGACAATTCGCTCATGCTCGTAACCGCACTTAACACTCACATTGGATACGAAAAAGCTGCAAAAATTGCAAAAAAGGCACACACCGAAGGCAAAACTCTGAAAGAAGCTGCTCTCGAACTGAAATTTCTAACCGAAGAGCAATTTGACAAATGGGTTGACCCTAGCAAAATGACAGGTTCGTACGATTAAGAAAAATCCGAAGTACCGCGTGGCATCGAAAGATGTTGCGTGGTAAATTTATCTGCAAAATCTTATTTGATGATTAAACCGAAAACTCACACCAATTTCCCGTAACTGCTTGATATACAGACGTTAGTTTATTTGACGGTTATTTACAGACGGAAAAAATTTGGATTTGAATAGAGTATCTGATAAATGCAAATAATTGATTGAGTGTGTGATTTATTTTCTAAATTTGCAACCTAAGTAGGTACGTAAAAATAATCGACATTATTATCGTTGTTGTAACCTGAATATCAACATAATACTTTTCCTATTTAAAAAAGACCACAATACAACTGTTTGTCGTTGTTTATCAGTTCAATAGCAAATATTTGTCTCAAAATTAAAAAGTACAGGACACTTAAACACTCAAGTTTTTGCTTTCATATATACATCATTTACAAGCAGTTAATACAAATGTGCTAATAATTAAATTGCTGATAAACAGCGACTTAGGATTTAGCAAAAACACTTAATTTGCTTATTTTTAAAACGTTATGTGAGTAATTACAAAAAGAAATAATAAATTTACAAAAGCAAATAATCAACAAAAAAAAAGACGCTATTTAGCGTCTCATTTTCTTACTTTGTTCTTACTTTGTTCTTACTTTGTTCTATTATAGTGTATCTTAGCTTTATTTTTTTGGTATATTATTAAATTTAGGCTCAAATAATTGTCATTTTTACATCATATTTATCATTAAGTTTGTAACTATTTTTATTTGTTTGATTTAGTAATTTACCATTTTGTAAATGCCTAATAATCAATGAAAAATGAAAGCAAAAACTTCAGTTAAATATACTAAATTAGGTTAAATAATTTACTTTTCAGATTTCATAAAATTCTTATTTTCAAGCGGTAGTCAAATCGTAATTAAATATAGCACAAAGTGCTTAGTAATGGAAAATTAATAATTTTGCTTACGCCTGATTTAATTTTAGTTAGGAATTTTAATAGCTTACTTTATTAAATTCATTTTACTTATCATTTAAAACGACAACAGAAAATTACCGTAAAACTCCAAAAAGTTCGCTTTAAATTGTGTTTTTATACTCATCAAGTTTACAAATGCCAATTGCTGATTTAGTGCAATCTTTGGTTATGCAAGTGAAATTTATTGGAACATTTTTTAGTTTAATATCTTAACTATCAATATTTTATTCAAGAAACACTCATGAGAGAGAAATTTTCCGACGAACAACGGACAAAAAAATTCAACAAAAACACAAATGGGAAAAACGACACAAAACGCTCGGATTCCGACACAAAACACGACCGTAACGATGACCGTAAACCCAAACGATACGCAGACAAAGATTCTTCGCGTCCACGCACCGACAAACGTCGCAACC
>JAOZMU010000569.1 GCA_029934165.1 Bacteroidales bacterium | reverse complement strand
GTGAATTAACAACTTAGGTTAATAAAAAGCGTAAGAACTTTTGTAATAGTACTTATAAATTAATTTATAGTCTCTTCTAATTGCTTTCTCACCAGAATAATTTTTACGTATTATAACCAGTTTTCTGACCTTATTTCTCCATCAATACCAACGACAATTTCTTTTAGCGGAACTTTTCGTGATGCTTTTTTGGCTGCGTTCTTAACAATTTGCGTTAATCCAAAACAACAAGGTACTTCCATACGCATTATGCTGATAGTGTTCACTTTAGCATCGTCAATCAAGCGAACCAATTTATCCATATAAGATTCTAATCCTGAATCTAATTTTGGACAAGCTATTACTAATGAATTGTTTTTTAGATATTTCTGGTGAAAATTGCCGATAGAGAACGCAACACAATCGGCAGCCAAAACCAAATTGGAGTTTATGAAATATGATGCAAGTGGATTTATCAAGTGCATTTGCACTGGCCATTGTTTTAGCTCCGATTTTATCTCACTAACAGTTTCATTATCAGTACTATTATTGCGTTCGATAACTATTTCACGAGAGCCGAGACATACGCCACCGCCATGGTGATGACCGTGATTTTGAATGGTTTGGATTGGTTGGATTTTTAGACCATGAACTTCTTCGATAACTGTCTTTAAATCAAAGTCTAATTTAGCTTCATTGTTGCGCAAAAATGTTACACCTTGCTTTAAAAAAGTTGTCTGATTATGCTCTTTCAAATGTTTCAGGTGAGCTACGATAGTGTTTTTGCCGTGTTTAATCATATCCTGCATAACCAAAGATTCATCGTAAGGTGCTGCCTCACGAACTTCAATGGTAATCGCATCTTCGGGACAATGTCCTAAACAAGCTCCAAGTCCATCGCACATTAATTCACTCACTAGCACAGCTTTATTGTCGATAATTTGCAATGCGCCTTCGTGGCAATTCGGAACGCAAACACCACAACCATTACATTTATCTCTATTTATTTTGACAATTTCTCGTTTCATATTTTTGTTAAATTGTTGAATCTAAAGTAATTAGGAAATTTAAATATAATTTATCTATTCCAGTATTTGAATACTCAAATATCAAATTAATCTACATAACCTCCAAATAAATTTACAAAAATTATCAAATATTTTACAATTAAGACTATTTTTGTTCAAAATAAAATTTTTATCTAACTGAATTTCAACGATATAAATAAATGACTGAATCTGCTAATAATAAAAAAAAAACTACGGAACTATTTGTTAGAAGTTTTGGGAAAAAACCTGTCTCGATAAAACTACTTCCAAAATCTGCGTCATATAGAACTTATTTCAAAATCGAGGGTGAAAAAGAATACATAATTGGGGCTCATAATGCTGATAGACAAGAGAATGAAGCATTTTTGTATTTGAGTCGGCATTTCGATAACTTTGGTTTGCCTGTTCCAAAAATAATTGCTGAAGATTTAGATGAAGACGTGTATTTACTTGAATATCTGGGTGCTACAACTCTTTTCAATCATCTGTGCTTTGTACGAACTAAGGTAGATTCCGATTTTTTGATTGAAGAAATATACAAAAAAGTAATAGATAAACTCGTTCATTTTCAAATAACTGCATCAAAAGGACTGGATTTTTCGCGTTGTTTTCCGCGAGCAGCATTTGACGAACAATCAATATTTTGGGATTTGAATTATTTTAAATACTATTTTCTAAAATTGGCGAAAATCCCATTTCACGAACAAGAATTAGAGTCTGATTTTAAGGTTTTTACGGATTATTTGTTAAAGGCAGAAAAAAATTATTTCCTCTATCGCGATTTGCAATCTCGAAACATAATGATTCATAATAATGAACCTTATTTTATTGATTATCAAGGAGGAAGGCAGGGAGCTTTACAATATGATTTGGCTTCGTTGCTTTTTGATGCAAAAGCCGACCTATCTCCAAAATTACGCAATGAACTAATTGATTATTACATAATTAAAGCCTCCGAACTTACAAAAATTGATGCCATTCAATTCAAACAATTTTTTGACGGTTATCTTTTAATAAGAATTATGCAAGCTTTGGGCGCGTATGGTTTTCGGGGTTGGTTTGAAGGAAATGAACATCTTTTGACAAGTATCCCATTGGCACAGAACAATTTACGGAATATTCTTTTGAATTGGAATTTACAAATCGAAGTGCCTGTACTGAAAAAAGCGTTGAATCTTGTTGCAAAAGCTAATTTTTCGGCTACGAAAGAATCCACTGATAATCAGCTCACTGTAACTATTTCAAGTTTCTCCTATTTGCGGGGCATTCCTAACGATGCAAGCGGAAATGGTGGTGGTTTTGTTTTCGATTGTCGCGCTATTCACAACCCAGGACGATTTGCCGAATTTGCAAAAAAAACTGGCGCAGATGCAGATGTACAAAAATTTCTGGAAAAAGAAACGGAAATGCCTGAATTTGTGGAAGATACAAGCCGTTTAGTGTGTCGGGCAGTCGACAAATATATTGCACGAGGATTTAAAAATCTATCCGTCAATTTTGGGTGTACTGGCGGACAACACCGTTCGGTTTACGCTTCAATACGCATGGCGCAAATTCTCAAAACACGATACAATATTAATATAGTATTGCAACATCTGGAACAAGAAAAAAGTGCAAATATTCGGTAAGTGCCATGCACTTTTTAATATTGAGACACCGATTTACTATTTGACTGAAAATAAACAGCAAATAATGGTATAGGTTAATTTATGCCATTATTTGCTATTTATGCCTATTACTCAATCGAATAGCAAATATTTAACACCACAATAAAAAGTGCATAGCACTTAGTGGAAAAATCGAAACTTTAATTAATACTAATTAACAAAAAATCAAACCATGAAAAATATTCTTGCCACACTTGCCTTTTTATTATTGTGTAGTAAGGTCAGACCTATTTTTTATGAAACGTTTAAGCTGTGAATTAACAACTTAGGTTAATAA
>JAOZMU010000568.1 GCA_029934165.1 Bacteroidales bacterium | reverse complement strand
AACATAACATCGAATTAATCTGGACATTATTGTTTAATGGTGGTTTTATTACCCCTATCCAAACGGTTTCGCTGAATAGATATGAATTTAAAATACCTAATTATGAACTTAAATTTGTTTTTACAAACATAATTTTAGAATGGATAGAAAATAGATACAAATTCAATCAAGATTTGCTTATTAATACTTCTAATGATTTAATAAACAACAATTTAGCAGATTTTGAAACAGGATTTAAACAAATTCTTGGAGATACTTTAAGTTATTTTGATACTGCATCAAATAAACAAGGAGAACAATTTTTTCATGTTTATACACTTGGTTTGCTTGCAGTTTTAAGTGATGATTATATAATCAGTTCAAACAGGGAAAGTGGCGAAGGACGATATGATATTGTTTTAATACCACGTAACTCAAATAATAATGGAATAATAATTGAAATTAAACAAATTGAAAATCAGCAAGGAAGCGAAGATAATTCAGATTTCATAGACAGAATAAATGACAAAATAGATGAAGCATTAGAGCAAATAGAACGAAAAAAATATTATAAATCACTACTTGCTAACGGAATAGAATTAAATAAAATAAAACGAGTTCCGATAATTTTTGCTGGAAAAGAACCGTATATAACAAAGCTATAAAAATACCAAACTAAAGTTCAATTGCTGGTATTAATCGCTGATAAACACACGTAAATATCTGATTATATGAATGTTTATAAAAACCCGCAAAAAGTAGTAGTTTTTAAGACTTCAAAACGCTAATTGACTGATAATGAGATATACTATAATTTTTCGATTTTAATGTTTTATTATTACTTGATAATGTGACATTTACTAAGTCTCGGAAAAATAAATTAGATTCAACACATTGGAAAAATAAGTATTTGTAGTTGAGTAGAATATTGCTGTATTTCTTATAAGTATAGAGATAAAGTCTAAGACCTAATTAGTGTTGCTTACGCAATTCTGTAAAACTCGAACTATCAGCAAATTACAGACATGCAAATAAGTAAAAACTTTTGTATGAATGCTTACAATTATTTTTAAATTAAACCCAAAACGTGAATTTATTACGTTTTGTTTTTAACCTGAATATCAACACAATACTTTACCAAAAAATAGCCATCTGTGCTTAATTCCTTTGTTTATAGCCTATGAAATCTTACGATATACTCACCTTTCACCCAAGACGACACCACAATTTTGAGCAAACGGCGCGATTGTCAAAATATTTTGATAGTTTCAAACACGTAACCGGACTGTATTTTAAACCCTCGTTTGTGAAATTGGCGACAAAATTCAGCAAAAAAATCGGTAAAGAACTCAACAGACGCTCCTACGAAACAGATATTTCTGCAAAGGTTGACACTTTTCCTTCTCTCGAAATTTCGCGATTAACTTTAGATAAACTCGGAAAGAAAACTGATTTTACTCGGCAACACGACAAGTTTGGAAAATTCATTGTAGAAAATTACACGCCACCAAAAATATGCTTAGGTTTTGACACACTGAGCAAACACGTTTTCGAGCAATGGCATGGAAAATCGTTTCTTATTTTAGACCTTGTTATCGGGCTTCCGCAGTATAGAGCCAAGATGGATTTTGGTGAAAATTTCACAAAAGCTTACTTAGACACGCGTCCAGAACATGACAGAGCCTTATACAAAATTTACGAACGAGAGCTTGAGCTTGCAGATTTAGTTCTTTGCGGTTCGGAATTTGTAAAAAAAACCTGCCTTGAATTTGATGTTCCCGAAAAAAAACTACGTGTTATCAACTATGGAGTTGATGTAGAAAAATTCAAAAACCCTGATAAAATACTTAAAACAACAACCAAAAACCTCAAGTTTATTTTTGCCGGAGCTGTCGGTTACAGAAAAGGAGCAGATACTTTGGTGTCGGCATGGAAAAAATTTGCCGCTAAATACCCAGACAACGAACTTCACTTTTTTGGAAACGTTGAACTGGATTTCCAAACAGATATTCCGAATTTATTTTTCCATGGAAGCATAAATCAAGCCGATTTGATTGCCGAAATGAGAACTGCCGATATTTTTGTTTTTCCATCGACCTTTGAAGGAAGCGCATACTCAATATATCAATCTATGGCTATGAAACTGGCAGTTATAACTACGGAAAACAGCGGCACTGTTTTAAAACACGAAGAGTCTGCATTGATTATTCAACCGGGCGATGACAAACAAATTGTCGATGCAATGGAAAGGTTGCTACTTGATACTCAACTGCGTAAACAGCTTTCAGAAACCGCCTATACTGAGGCTTTAAAATATACTTGGGACAATTACGGAGAAAAACTAAAAGTTGTAATGGACGAAATATTACAAAAAATTGGCATCTTTCAAGCATGAAAGACAAATTCGAATAACGTGTTGATATTATGCAATATACGAAACATGATATAGTTGACACTTTTTTTCAACACAAACACTGTATTCGTCTGGTTATTTATACTTTACGTTGTATTTTTTAGAAAAAAAGTGTCAACTATCCTGAAAGATGCCAATATGTATGACATTTTAAAATTAAAAAAATAGATTGTGCTTATATTCAGCATTTTACTTTATTTTTACAAATCCCATAAAGCACTGATTTACAGCAGCTTGTAAATTGCGATTTAGAAATGTCATACACATTGTAATGACAGTCAGTTTTTTATGGCGGCTACGGGCTTTCCGCTTGTAGTTGCCTCGTGCCTTGCGGTTTAGGAATCTGGTTTTGAGGAGCTTCTTTCGGTCGCTCTCAAAACCCGTCCGAAAACACGCAAAGCCACTTCGGCAAGCTACCGCTACAATCCCTGCCGCAAAACGCCTTTGTAGCAAACGCTTCAACAAAAAAACAACAATTCTCAATTACGATAAACGCAAAAAAACGTACCCTGCAAAACACAGAATACGCTTTTAATAAAAAATAATGGCGGCGACCTACTCTCCCACTTGGTATAGCAGTACCA
>JAOZMU010000065.1 GCA_029934165.1 Bacteroidales bacterium | reverse complement strand
CACCGACATTGCCAAAAACGCAAGCCACGAGGCAACTACAAGCGGAAAGCCCGAAAAGCCGCCCGAAAAAATATTTTTTTTATGAACAAACCTTGTTATTATAACGGATTTTGGTGAAGAATGTAAATCCGTGAAAATCTGTCTAATTTTGAATAAAATATTTACGCTATAATAAACTGAAAATCAACAAATTGTAATTACAACAAAAATCGTTATAATCAATTTTTTTCGTTTTACTAAAAATTTTAAAATTAAAATCTATGAAAACAAAACATTTATTATCAATAATGCTTCTATCCATTTTTCTATTACAGATAAATGTAACTTTTGCTCAAAGAGAAGTAACAGGGACTATATTTGATGCTAATACAGGAAATACAATGTCTGGCATAACAATACAAGTTAAAAAAACGAGTATAAAAACTGAAAGCAGTAAAAATGGTGATTTTACAATTATTATTCCTGATACTATGAAAACAATTAGGTTTTCAAATTTTTCAGCAATGAATGTTACCGAAATAAAATTTATTGCTGAAAATAATGTTCATATATTCTTATCTCAAAAAGATATTTTTGATTTAACACTTGAAGAATTAATGCAAGTAGAAGTTGAAATAGCAACAGTGCAACGAAGAGCAATACAAGAAGCACCAAGTATTATTACATTAATTACAAAAGAAGAGATTATTAATTCAGGAGCCAGAAATATTATTGACGTATTAAATTTAGTTCCGGGGTTTAATTTTGCAAATGGTAACGTAGGCTCAGTTAGTCTTGGCGTAAGGGGATTAATTGCAGCAGAAGGCAAAGTGCTTTTTATGATAAACGGACAGATTTTAAACGACCCTCTTTACGGTAACTTCACATTAGAAAACAGACTTGTGCCGGAACATATTTCAAAAATAGAAATAATACGTGGTCCGGGTTCTGCAAAATATGGTGGTTATGCCGGATTATCCGTAATTAATATTATTACAGAACAACCTGAAAATGAAGGTTTATCGGTAAGTTATATGCATGGCGCAATGAGCAACCAGTTTAATACATTAAATAATGCTAATTTATCTTACAGAAAAATAATTAACGATTTAGGAATATCGGTTTCCATTTCCGGAAATCAAGGCGATGCAACAAGTGTATATAATTTTGAAGATTATGCAGAGCAAGAAAGGAGTATGACAGACGGTTCTGGTTTTTTGGGATTTAACGCAGATTTAAAATTAAATTATAAAAATTTAGAAACAACATTTAGCTATGGTAAATATGAATATGAAAATATAAGCAATCTTGGAATAGCAGGACTTGGCGGAAATGTTATATTAAACAGGAGTTTTGATAATTTTTTATCTACAATAAAATATAATATAAAACTTAATGACAAATTAACAATATCGCCAATATTTAATTACAGTTTTTTTCGCCCTTATTATTTAACCGCAAGCGAAGGAGATGAAACGGTATTGCTTAATGGCGATTTTTATAAATTAAATACTTCTCGTTTTCAAGGAAATATTGTTGCATTATATAATCCAAACAAAAATCTCGACATTCTTATAGGAATAGAAAATACATATTTGACAGCAGAGGCAAAAGAAGTTAGAGTTGCATTTGCTCCACAACTCGGCAATATTGCCGATTCATTTTTCAACGGAAAGGATAATATAAACACAAATAGTTATAGTGCTTATACTCAAATGGATTTTTATAATAAAATAGTAAATATTACTGTCGGTTTACGATATGACAATCATAATTTAGCCGGTACAGCAATAGTGCCAAGAATAGCATTAACAAAAAAAATCAATAAATTTTATGCGAAAATATTGTATAGTCAAGCGTATAGAATACCAGATATTGTAAATATTACATCGGGGGCAAAAATTGACGAAATTGGAGATATTATAACAGACAATAATGGTATTCCGGTTAAAGACGATTTGTTTCCAGAGAAGATATATAGTTATGAATTAGAAACAGGCTATCAACTTGCAAGTTTTTTATCAATTAGTGTGAATATTTTCCGAAACCAGATTAATAATCCTGTCATTTATCGTTTAATAAATGGTTATGACACATATTCAAATTTTGGCACAATCGGAACTGATGGTATAGAAACTTCTGTATTTTTCAAAAATGAAAAATTAAATTTCAAATTAAATTACTCTTTCTACAAAACAAATGAAAATACAATATCTCTTTATAAAGTTGATGATAAAGATGATATTTTACTTGGTTTTCCTACACACAAATTATCTTTTTACGGAACTATAAAATTATTAAAGAATTTATATATTAGTCCAACAATACACTATTACAGCGAACGGTATTCTGCATTTCGAGTAAGCGGTGTTACAGCATTTTCCAAAAAATTAGAACCAACAACCATAGCAAATTTATTTGTTAACTATAAACTTAAAAATGGATTTGAAATAGGAGCTGGAATTTATGATATATTAGATTCTAAATATATGTATGTCCCCGAAATAGAGAGTTATCATGCACCTTTACCTACAAGAAACAGAGAATTTTTAATAAAAGTAAAATATAATATAAATAACCCGTAAATATCGGATAGTCCACACAAAATAGTGTTGGTCGATGAAAATATGTAAAAATTTAATTTTTAATCGCTTGATTATTAAGTAAAATTTAATTTTGTTTATTTCAAAACAGCCCTGTAACTATTTGATAATCATACCAACACTGTTATGTAAGGACTACCGATAAAGGCATAATACTAAATTAAAAAAATGGAAATAATTAAAAAATTAAAAAAATTAAACTTCAAATCATCAAAAAATGAAGCTGTTTTAATTTCTGATACAAAATATCCAATTCAAATATATTTGAATAATAAAGACATTAAAAAATCTAAAATTGATTTTGGTAGTCAAATAAAAGTTTGGCATAAAGGAACTTCAAATTTGAAACAAGCTGAAAATTTTGTTGTTTTAGAGTGTGTATTGCGTTTATTAAAAAAAGGATATTTACCCGAAAATATTGAACTTGAAAAAACTTGGAAGTCAGGACATGGAACAAGTGGACGTTTAGATATTTTGCTTAGAAGTATAGATAAAAAAACTTTTGCAATGATTGAATGTAAAACTTGGGGAGAAGAATATGCAAAAGAAAGAAATAATATGACAGAAGATGGGGGACAATTATTTTCATATTATGTGCAAGAAAGAAACGTTGTGCTTTTAATATTATATTCTTCTAATTTTCAAAAAGAAATTGAATATATTGCCGAAGCAGTAGAAACAACAAAAGTTGAGGGAAATAATAATGTAGAACTTTATAATTCATGGAATAAATCTTTTACTCTTGAAAGTATTTTTGCAGAAAACACATCATTATATTTTTCAGAGAAAAAGAATTTATTAAAAAAAGATTTAAAAGAACTTGACCACGAAACAGGGAAAGGACTTTTTAACAGTTTTGCCGAAATATTAAGAAGATTTGCTATTTCAGATAAGTCAAACGCTTTTAATAAAATATTTAACCTATTTGTTTGTAAAATATACGATGAAGACACAAAAACTGCACAAGAAGAATTAGATTTTCAATGGCAAATAGATGATAATTATAAAAAATTAATTGATAGATTGACAAATCTTTATAAAAGAGGTGTAAATGATTATTTGCAAACAGAAATACAAGAAGAGTATTTTACGCCTTTAAATGAATTTGCATTTATTGATGTTTATAATTTAGATACTTTTAATAAAAATTATGGAATAATTAAAGAGCTTGTTGAGCTTTTACAAAATTATCAAATAAAATATACATCAAAACATCAATTTCTTGGCGACTTTTTTGAAGACCTTTTAAATACAGGTGTAAAACAAGAAGCAGGGCAATTTTTCACTCCTACTGTTTTATCTCGTTTTTTCTTAAAATCTATACCAATAAATAAAATTATTAATAAACGAATAGAAAATAAAAATCCAGATATTTTACCTTATATTATTGACTATGCTTGTGGTGCAGGGCATTTTTTGACTGAGGCAATTGATGAAATAGAAGAACATATAAAGAATATTGAAATAAATGATTTAGTTGGCAGAATACAAAAACATTTTTTAAGTATAAAAGAAAACTTCTTTTGGGCAAAGGAATTTGTTTACGGAATAGAAAAAGATTATCGTTTGGCAAAAACAACAAAAGTGGCAATGTTTTTATACGGTGACGGAGATGCGGTAATTTTAAATGCAGATGGTTTAAATGATTTTAAAACAAAAGATTACACAGGTATATTAAATAGTGAAAATAGATTAAACGAAAAATTTGATATTGTTGTTTCAAATCCGCCGTTTTCTATTTCAAATTTTAAACAAGATTTAAAAACAGGGAATAAAGATTTTAAATTATTTAAGTATCTTTCAACAAAAAGTGCGGAAATTGAATGTTTGTTTGTAGAAAGAACATATCAGCTTCTAACTGAAAACGGCTATGTCGGTTTAATTTTACCTCTTAGCATATTGAATAATGAAAGTAAAATTTATACTGAAGCAAGAAAATTAATGCTACTTTATTTTGATATAAAAGGAATTGTTGAACTAAGAGATAAAACGTTTAAACCTACAAATACAACAACAGTAGGATTATTTTTGCAAAAAAGAAAAAAAGAAGAAATTGTAAATGCTTTTAATAAAATATATTCTTATTGTCAAACTGATGAAAATAACAAAACATTATCAAAAATAATTGATGACAAAAAAAATGTATTGGATTTATTACGAAAAAACAACTTAACCGATGTGTCAATCTCTATAACAGATTACTATAACTATGAAATTAACACAGAGTTAGCATATTATATAATAAAATACCTTAACTTAAATAAAAAAATGGTTATAGCATATTCGGGAGAAAAAAAAGAACAAGAGGTTTTTCTTGGGTATCGTTATTCAAAAAGCAGAGGACGGGACGGATTTGAAGTTTTTAAAGATGATAACGGAAATATAAAAACAATGCTTTACGATGAAATAAATTTACAAAACTCTAAAAAAATAAATACTCATATTTTATCAAATTTCAGTAATATTCAATTAGAAATTCCCAAAGAGTTAGAAAATAACTTAAATTATCTATCAGTTAATTCACTTTTGCAAGATACAAATCTTGTAATAGATAATCCTTCAAAATTTTTCGTGTCGGATAATTATGTTATTCAGTCAAATAGCCCATTTGGAGATTTAATAGATAGCCAACAATTAACAGAGTATGGTTTTACTGATTTGATAGAAGAAGAAAAAATTCAGTATATCGGTGGCATAACATACAACAAAAAAGCAGAAGTTCCGCAAAAAACAAACAAAAGAGTTCTAACAGCAAGTAACTTAAATTTGAATACAGGCAAATTAGATTTATCAACAAAAATAATTCATTTGCAAGAAGATTACGAACTGCCTGAGGTATTAGAACCGAGGAAAAATGATATAATAATTTCTAATTCAAGCGGAAGTTTAAAGCATCTCGGAAAAGTTGTTTATGTGGATAACGATTACGAAGGCTGTGCAGTTGGCGGTTTTCTTTCTATAATAAGATGTAAGGAAGAAAAATTAGCAAAAGCCTTATTTTATAGATTGTTATCATATGATTTTAGAAAGCACATTGCATCACTTAGGGGGCAAAATATAAATAATTTGGATTTAGATAAAATAAACAATTTTCCAATGCTATTGCCTACAAATCTTGATGAATTTTCCAACGAAATTATTGAAAAAGAAATTGAATTAAAACAAATAAATGAAAAATTAAAAAATCTAAAAATAAAATAAAAAACGCAAGAACTTTTGTAAGAGTACTTCCAATACGCATGACATTTTTAAATTGTGTTTTGCAAACATCTGTAAATCAACTTTATGAACAAAATCTTGTATAAATAATCAGATAGTCTTTAGTCCAATAAATAAATACAAGCTATTCACTAAAAATACCACCATGAAATACTATGAAGACACGCACGCAGAAGTAAATTATTATAAAGAAGCCAAAACCGTTGAGGTTATCTGGAAAGCCCCAAATGCAGATAGCACGCGGTATCGCATGACAATGACGAAGGCGTTGGTTGTGATGAAGAAATACGATGTTTGTTTTTGGATTTCGGACTTGTCGAGCGTTAGCAAGCTGACGCGTGAAGATAAAATTTGGGTGCGAAATACGTTATTGCCGAATTTGGTGAACGAGAAGCTCAAAAAAACTGCTCTGGTTGCAAAAGAGGGTTTGATGGACCACAACGACAAACGTATTTTGCAAGAGAATGCGCTGAAAAATAATTTTGAAATTACGATTTTTAGAACAATTCGAGAGGCATACGAATGGATTGGTGTGCCGATAAAATAAAAAACGCCTCGAAGAAATTCGAGGCGTTTTTTTGTTATAGAGTTAAATTTGCTATCTGACTATCCCACAGGAGCGTCATCGTTGTTTTTGTCTTCAAAATTATCTTCTTCTGGCGACATCATATCCGATGGTGGCATCATGTCTTCGGGCGGATATTCGTCCATTGTTTCGTTTTGGGTTTCATTGTTCATTCCGTTGTTGGGGTCTTGGATTGGCATTGTTTGGGTTTCGGAAAAACTTGAAACTGGCGACACTGCTGGAGACATTTTGGTAGATAGCTCTTCTTTGCTAATTGTGTCGTGTCGAGATGTTTCGATGACTTTTTTGCGGTCGGCACTTGTAACGTGGTGCATAACTTTAGACCCAAAATAAAATGCTATCATCATTTGAAAGGCTGTCATAAATCCGTCAATTTCCTGCTCAAATCCAGTATGGAAAATTGTTAATATTTCCAAAAAGACGATGATAAACAAAAGGGTCATTGTCAAAATGCCACGAAAAACGCCCCTTGGCATACTTAGTGTTTCTCCGGAATATGGATTTGGATTGTCTTCAGTCCAAGTGGCTAAAGTGTATTTCCGGAGGAGGAAAATAAATAGTATTAACACACCAAACATCCAAATCGCAATAGGTGTGTAAATCTGCAAGTTAAAATCAAGTATCCCTGGGTCAAGTGCAGACATTTGTTTTACTGTTTCTTCATTCATTTGTTTAAGTTTATGCAATACACAAAAAAGCGTTTTGCTCTTCGTGTGTCGCGATTTGCTATTTTGGTAAAATCCGACATAGCGGATGTCTGTGTTTATTTATAAGAAAAAGCCTATTACAAAAGCAACAGGAATTGCTATCAGAGCAATAATTTTTATCCGGCGTTGTTTTTTGAGTTCTTTTTTTTGAGCCTCAATTAATTCATCGGCAGCCTTGTTATCTGCGATATAAGTTTTTTCTTTCTTCTTCATATCGTTGATGGTGCTTTCTTTTGAGTTGATAAGCTCCTTGTGGTCTTTGATTTGATGTTCGAGTTTTTCGATTTGGACATCAGCATTTGCAACCTGCCGCTGTGCTATTTCTAAGCGGTCGGCATTTTTTTTTATTCTACGAAACATATATTCTGGCATAACCAAAAGTGTATCGTCTTTTGCAGTAATAGTTTTTTCTGTGTTTTTTGGTATTATTGATACCTTGCTTTGTGCATCTGAACTGTACGTTCCGATACATAAAAACATTATTATCAGTAATATAGTAGGTTTCATATTGGTTTTCTTTCGAGATGTTTTTGATTGTTTTTTGGCACTGCTATTTATACCCATATTTTTCTTCGAAATCGCGAATTTCTTCTTCCAAGGCTTTGTTGTCGGAGCTAAGGGTTTCGTCTTCTTGGTTAAGCTCTTTGCGTTGTTCGCGGAGCTTTTCGATTTCCATTTCGCGCAACGTAATTTGGTTTTGCAAATCTGTTTCTCGTTTTTTGCGCTGTTCTATTTGTTCGTCTATTTCTTTGCGATATTTGGCGTTCTCTTCTTTAACTTTTTTATAGTTATCGGCAGCTTTTTTAACGCCATCGCCTTGTTCGCCAAATTTTTTGATAATAAACTTGAATGGAGCAGCAATAGCGGCAGCAACCATCGTAACGTCTTGCCACGACAAATCGAATACATAAGCGGCAATTACGGCTAACACTGCGATTATTAGTAATACAATTATCCAACGTTTCATGTTTTTTGTTTTTGCAAGTCGTTTGAACCAAATTATTTCAACCTGATTAATTTAAAAATTTTTGTTATGACATCAGACTTTAGAACGAAGATTACAATTTTTCAATAACTTCTTTTGATAAGTAAGTACTCTTAGTAAAATGAATTTAATAAAGTAAGCCATTAAAATTCCTAACTAAAATTAAATCAGGCGTAAGCAAAATTATTAATTATTAATTTTCCATTACTTACAAAAGTACTTATATGATAAAAATATTACCAGAAACAAAAATACATTCCTTGTTTTTATTTCTGGTAAGATGCCATATATTGCTATAATGTTAGCAATTATAAACGGTTAAATTTCAGCGCAATAGCAACTATAAAAGTGTCGATTACTTTTGTGCGCTAAATTTATTCCGAAATATATTTAGATGCAATCCAGCCTTCGACCTCTACTTTTATCTTCGACCATGAGCCTTCTGTTCCAACAACTTTGACTTTATGCCCACGAACAAGTGGCGGTCCTGCTTTTGCAGCATAAAGACTCGGCGATGTACGGAAATTTAGCTTAGACGCAGTAACTTTCATGTCTTTACCAATTTCTGTGTCTGGTCCGTTCTCATCACGACCACTGCCAAGTAGCTCATCTCTAAGCTTATCCAAAGGAAATGCTGGACCGGGGTCAGATTTTCCGATTGTAATTTCTTCGTGTCCAACAATTAGTTTTACATCATAAGTTTCAATCAGAGCAATGCAAAGTTCTTTCACTGCGAGTATTTGTGCCTCAGTATATTCGTGCCAATATTTTAAATAATGGTATTTAGGATTACGGTGTTCGCCTTCGACAATTTCCTCAGCTTTATACGTAGCTCCATAATGTCCACGATAAACGTTGCCACTTTTTTTCAACCAGCCTTCATTAACAATTTCGATGCCGATAGAGAAAAAATTATAGCCGTTTCTGCCTTTAAATGAGCTTCTTCCGGCATGCCATGCGACAGTATCGAAGGGAACCATTTGCGTAATAGAGCCATCGGTATCCACAACAACGTGCGCAGATGCTTTGGCATATTTTCCTTTAAAATAATTTACCGTTGCTGCTCCGTTTGGTCCTGCTGTAAAGTGAATTACGATTGCATCAGGATAGCCTGTGCGAAATTTGTTTCCGTGTTTAAGTGCCTGTACGTATTTTGCACCTTTGATGCGATTGTTGATTATTTCCATGATTACGTCTTTATTTTAAAATTTACAATTAATTACTTTTGCGTGTCAAAGCTACAAATTATTTTCTAACTTTCTCAAAAATTAAAAATAACACTTTTTAGCGAAAAGACAAATTTCTTATGCAAAACATTGTGCCAAGTGCATTATTTTAGGGAAGTGTGTGATGAAATTTTTGTCTGCAACAGAATTTGTACCTGAAGCAATAAATCTTCGCGTGTGTTGCAAGTTACGTTGATTAATCGGTAGGGATTTTCGCCCAAGAGCATATTCCAACGCCACTCTATCTGGCTGATTGTTTGGTGATTACCATTATCATACCACCATGCAGTGTGCAATTTGCTGCTGGCTTCTTTTTTCAAAACCGAGCAATACACCTCTTGCCCTGCGATTGATATTATTTGCTCGGCAGAAAAATTGTAACCACTTCCTTTCCAGCAAATCATGGGCGTATGGTCTGCACCGTAAAATTGCGCAGATGGTTTTATGTAAATTAGTGCATTTTTGTTCCTAAATTGAATAATATTTCCTTGAATAATCTCTTTATCAAAGTTTTGTAACTTAATATTATCAACACTTTTGTCGAAATTGTTATTTCTAAATTCAGCTCTAAAATAATTAAAAACACTTAGTTGTATAATTATTATTATGCCCAAAATAGTTGAAATTCTATATTTTCGAATAAAATTGAAAATCGGTTTATTGGTTTGATTATCAGGAATTTTAGTTATATCCATTTTATAAAAGTGGCGCGAAAATATTTTGACAATATAATATATTGGCACAACGACATATAAAACTAAAGATAGAATTCCAATTACCTCATGTGCAAGTGTTTCGGGGGCTGCGTTAAGTATCACAATGCCAATTATCCGAATCAGATTACTCAAAACAATCAGCAGTAGCGAAATGAACAATATTATAGACGTTTGAAAAAAACTTGCAGTTTTTTTACTTTTCTTTTCACAATTTGAAATTATATAAAGTGTTATTATTAATCCTGTTGTCAATAAATTCAGTCCCATACATTCGGGAGCTACTTTATAAACATTTTTCCCTAGATAAATAATATTTCCACTAAAACTAATGTCTTGATAAACAGTTGAAAGCATGTTTGTTGCCATTTCTGTCAATTGCAAACGAATAGGAAAACCAAAAACATTAAACACATAAGACGCTAATGGCGAGAGCAAAAGCAATAAAAATATTGGCAAATTGTTGAGTTTTCCATAATTTGCCTCTATCAAAAACAGGATAAAGAAGGTAAAACCAAAGAAATAGAGCGATTGAATTTTTAGAAACGGATATAAAACAAGAAACACTAAAGCAAAAACACCAAATCGCAGCGGTTTTTTGTTTTTATTGGTGAAATAAATGACAAAAGGCGCAAAAATTATGGCAATAATCATCTGAAAATCAAAACTAACGTAAAAAATCAAATTTTGATAACTGATTAAAATAGCGACAATTATGACTGCTGCAAATTTGTGTGTGTGTTGCATTTTTTACAATATTCTTTTTCGTGAAACAACTACTGCCACAATTATTAAAGCCCATTCGTGTGGCTTTGGCACATCGCTACGGCTTGAAACTGAGGCATTTCTGAGCGAGTTTTTAATACTTTTATTCATTTATGTGGACAATGTGGACAAGATTCAATTTTTGTTTCATTTTAGATAAATTTTAATTATTTATGCAAATAAAATCAATTAGTAAAATGAATTTAATAAAGTAAGCACTCATGCAAAAGTTTTTACATATTTACTTGTCCATATTTCGCTGATTAAGTGAACTTTGCAGAAATGCGTAAGCAACATTAAATAG
>JAOZMU010000567.1 GCA_029934165.1 Bacteroidales bacterium | reverse complement strand
CCTAACTAAAACTAAATCAGGCGTAAGCAAAATTATTAATTTTCCATTACTAAGGCAATTCACAATATATAATTAGCCAATTTGCACGCAGGTATTTTGAGCTTTAACAATTCAAAAAATGCGGGAATATTTGAGTATTTTTTGAAGCCGTTAAAGCTCAAAATAACAAGTGGAAAATACTGGAAAAATGGGGGATTTGTTACCTCAGAGTTAAGTTTAGAAGAGTGCAAAAAAATGATTGAAGACAATCCAAAATTTAAACCTGTATTGTAAATTAGTGCTGTCTTTCAAGTGATAAAACTATTGCCCACGATGATAGTGGGCTGACAATAAGCCAATTTAATTACTGTCGGTGGCTTCATCGACAGTAATGTTATAACTATTATTATATTTTGAAAATAAGTTTTAGATTAAACCGACGACCTGTTAAATAGTTTGGAACAGCGTATTGAGAATGAGATACTGGATTGGGATTTAGAGAACTAGGTACTACCGTAATCCATTGATATGAAACGGTATTGACGGCATCTAAAAGGTTGAAAACTTCGCCACTGAGCCAGATACTTTTGAAAAATCGGAAAGGATTTTTTGCGGATAAATTTTGCCCGGCTCTTTTGAGAACTTTCGATATTCCGATGTCAACGCGCAGATAGGACGGCATGCGACCGACTGCCAAATATCTGTCGCGCGCTGGTGGTCCGAATGGTAGAGATGACCCATAGAGAAAACTCAAAAGGACTTTGTAGCTGTCGTTGCCCGGAAAATAGTCTTGGAAAAACAATCCGGCATTTAATATTTGGTCAGAAGGGCGTGGAATTTCGCCGTGTCCATCTCCTTCGACATCTTCGCGAGCGCGCATCAGCGAGAGGCTAAACCAAGACTCGACTCCAGAAACAAATTCTCCGTTTATTTTCATATCTATGCCAGATATGTGTCCTGTGGCTTTTTGATTTGCGTAGTATCTAATCCTAACATTATCAACCTCATAAGGAATAATATCCCATAATTGCTTATGATAAATTTCGGTTACGAATTTGAATGGACGATTCCAAATTTTAAAAATCCAATCCATCGAGGCGACATAATGAATAGATTTTTGCGCGCTAATATTTTCGTTTATAGCTCCATCGTGCGCGCGTAATTCTTTGTAGAAGGCTGGCTGGTTATACGCACCACACGACAGACGAAATACAAGAGCTTTTTTCCAATCGGGGTTATATGATAAAGAAAAACGAGGACTAACAAGCCATTCGTCCGAAAAATCCCAGTAACTCAGCCGAACTCCGCCTGTTAAATTCCAGTCTGCTCTATCTGTCGAAAATGAATACGAATCTTGCAAATATGCCTCAATCCTCTGAGAACTAACACTATGCTTTGCATTAATTACATTTGAAAGCATAACCGTTTCGCTGTTGTAAGGAAGAGAATAGCCCGCAGAATCTAAAAGTTGCCATTCATTAATTTGGTCATCTATGGTTTCGTATTGAAACTTGAACCCCGCAATAATGTCGTGTGTCTCGCTGATGGAACGGAATTTATACGCAGTATTTAACACACTGGCATCTAAGTTATTGCGTGCGTGGTCTATAAAACGTCCAATTCCAATGTTCATCAAACTATCGCCTTCGCTTTCCGAACCAAGCTGAATATCAAGCTGATTGAGAGAATACCTACCCTGAATATCAAAAGTTTCCTCCTCTATGGTTCGGAATCCGGTAGTTATAATTTTATGAGAAATTGATTTATTTGGGTGGAAATCAAAGGTTAAAGCTCCGAAATAACTCGAAAAAAGGTCTTTTTCTTGTCCTTCAAAATCTATGTACAGATTAACAGCCTCTTGCACTGTTCCAAAACTTGTGCTTCTATCGACTGGTATAAATTGGTATTCGTTTTGAGCATAATTACCAAGAAAACTAATTGTCAGTTTTTCATTCAAATCATAAGTCAGACAACTTTGTATATCAATAAATGAGGGCTTATATTCACCCGTAGTTTCCAGAGTATTAAGAATATACGCCGACGATTTGTATCTAGCTCCAGCAATATACGAAAATTTATTATTTTTGCTCGCGCCTTCGATATGCACATTGCCACCCAGCAGGCTTCCTGCTATTGTTGCTCCAAATTCCGTAGGACGCTTGTATTTAATATCAAGTACTGATGACATTTTATCGCCATATTGTGCGTCGAAACCGCCAGCCGAAAATTGTACGTTGGAGACTAAGTCTGGATTGATAAAACTAAGCCCTTCTTGTTGCCCAGAGCGTATTAAAAATGGTCTGTAAATCTCAACATCGTTGACATAAACCAGATTTTCATCATAGTTACCGCCACGTACTGTATATTGCGCACTTAACTCGTTGTTAGACGATACTCCTGCAATGGTTTTTATTAGTGATTCTAGGTTACCAGAAACATTTGGTAAAATGGCTACCATTTTTGGGTCAATTTTCATGAAATTTGACTTTCGTATTCGAGAGCCAACAACCTCTACTTCACCAATTTGCTTATCGTTGGAAGTCAAAATCACATCAAACTGTTGAGAATTATTTTTTTTTAATTTAACATATCTAAACTGTTTTTGGAAGCCCATAAAAGAATATACCAGCGTAATATTCAAACCTGCCGGAATTTGCAATTCGTAGTAACCGTCGGCATTTGCAATTGTTCCTTTGCTTTGTCCATAGATAGAAACGGTTGCTGCTGGTATGGAAATTCCCAGCGTATCCCGAATCGTTCCTGTTACGAGTGCTTTTGGTTTTTGTGCATAAGAATTAAGGAAATTAATGCTCAAAAAACTAATGATTAACAGTGATTTAAGGAAATTCATATTATAAAAATTGAAGAGTAATTATTACAAAAGGCTATCTCAGAAAACTTTTATAACTTTCAAAGTAATATAATATTGTTAAATAACGATTAAATAATAACTTAGTAAAATGAATTTAATAAAGTAAGCCATTAAAATTCCTAATTAAAACTAAAT
>JAOZMU010000064.1 GCA_029934165.1 Bacteroidales bacterium | reverse complement strand
GATTTAGTTTTAGTTAGGAATTTTAATGGCTTACTTTATTAAATTCATTTTGCTTTTGGAGATTCGCACCTAAAAATACAATACACCACAAGGATATACACGGTAAATTTATCTGCAAAATCTTATTTGATGATTAAACCGAAAACTCACACCGATTTCCCGTAACTGCTTGATATACTGACGTTAGTTTATTTGACGGTTATTTGATAGCTCAACAAAATTTCCTATAAATATTTTCGTAACTTCCTGATTTATAAGCTATAGTTTATTTGACGGTTATTTGATAGCTTTTCTCTAAAATTCAATTTTAAAGCATTTCCGTAATTTCACTAAACAAACCTGAATTTTGTAAAAACTCATAAAAAATCTAAATTTGCACAAGACAAATAATTTCACATTTATACTGAAAAGTCGGAAGAACTTTTCTTGTAATTACTAACTTTGTGATTATCAGACAAAAACATAATCTACACTATTTTGTTTAAAGTTATAATAATCAGTGGATTAGTGTTTTTCTAAATAGTTCTTCCGACTTTTTCAGCATTTATAAACTATAAGTGAATTACGAATTGGCTTATGCAAAATGTGAAAATACTTTAATGCGAACACTTACAGTTGCTATCAACTTGAATTTCAACATAATACATTCCTGATAAAAGCACAATGTGCTTAAATTAATAATTAAAAATAATTCGCTGTGGATATATTCAAAAGACTAAAAGAAGATCGTGGTCCGCTTGGGCAATACCAAAAAGATGGACACGGATATTTCACATTTCCGAAACTTGAAGGCGATATTGGCGCTCACATGAAATTTCGTGGAAAACCAGTATTGACTTGGAGTGTAAATAATTACATTGGCTTGGCAAACCACCCAGAAGTTCGTAAAGCAGATGCCGAAGCTGCTAAGGAACACGGACTTGCATTTCCGATGGGTTCGCGAATGATGACAGGACAAACATCTCATCACGAAGAATTAGAGCAAAAACTTGCCGACTTTGTGCAAAAAGAAAGCGGATACCTTTTGAACTACGGATACCAAGGCATGGTTTCAATAATTGATGCTCTCGTAACACGAAACGATGTCATTGTTTACGACTCGGAATCTCACGCTTGTATTCTCGACGGAGTGCGCCTACACATTGGCAAACGCTTCGTATTTCCGCATAACGATATTCCACAACTTGAAGTTTGCTTGAAAAGAGCCCAAAAAGTTGCCGAAAAAAATGGCGGCGGCATTCTTGTCATCACCGAAGGCGTTTTTGGCATGGCTGGAGACATTGGAAAACTGAAAGAAATTGCAGAGCTAAAACAAAAGTACGATTTCCGTATGCTTGTTGACGATGCGCACGGTTTTGGCACAATGGGTAAAACAGGTGCAGGAGCAGGCGAATTCCTTGGTGTACAAGATGATATAGACTTATATTTTGGCACTTTTGCAAAATCAATGGCAGGAATTGGAGCATTTGTGACTGGCGAAAAAGACATTATCGACTTTTTGGCTTATAATATGCGCTCGCAAATTTTCGCAAAATCGCTACCAATGCCTATGGTAAAAGGCGCACTAAAACGTCTCGAACTTCTGATAACAGAAAATAGCCTACGTGATGATTTGTGGGAAATTGTCAATGCGCTTCAAGACGGATTACGCGAAAAAGGTTTCAACCTTGGTGTTACCGAATCGCCTGTTACGCCAGTGTTTCTGCAAGGAACAACGGCAGAAGGAACAAACGTAGCGATGGACCTGCGCGAAAATTACAGTATTTTCTGTTCGATAGTTGTTTATCCTGTTGTGCCTAAGGGAGTTATCATGCTAAGACTTATCCCAACTGCAGTTCACACACTCGAAGATGTCGATTACACAATCAACGCATTTGCCGAGGTACAAGAAAAACTAAACAATAAAAAATATAACACCGAAACTATTGGTGGTGAAATGTTTGCAAAATAAAACAAAAAGTTCCGGATTTAATTATTCGGAACTTTTTATTTTTTATAAAATAGGTCTTAAATCTTAGCTTTAACTCATCTGAATTAATCAAATGTCAATCATAACTTTAACAACCGACTGGTGCGAGCAAGACCATTATGTAGCCCTGACAAAAGCTCGCATTCTGAAACAACACACAACAACACAAATAATTGACATAAGCCACCAAGTAAAACCGTTTAGTGTTTTACAGGCAGTTTTTGTTATACGTCAGAGTTACAAAGAGTTTCCCGAAGGAAGCATACATATTATTGGAGTCGATTCGCACTCGAAAAATGGAAAATATGTTTTTGCAAAACACAACGGACATTTTTTTATTGGTGCCGACAATGGCTTTTTATCCCTCTTATTTCACAACGAAAAACCAAACGAGGTTTATTACATAAATACGCCCGAAAATAATGATAATCAAACCTTTCCAGAACTGACAGTTTTTGCCGAATGTGCCTGTAAATTACTTGCTCAAACACCGACACACGAGTACGCAACAGAAACACAAACATACGTACAACAAACACCTTTACTACCAACTCTCGACAATGACAACATTTTGGGTACTGTTATTTATACGGATTCATACAAAAACACAATAACAAATATTTCTAAAGACTTTTTTCTTAATGCCAAAAAAAATCGCAATTTTGAAATAATACTTAAAAATTATAAATACAGAATAAATAAAATTAACAAAACTTATAATGCAGTGAAAGAGGGCGAGTTGGTAGCTGTTTTCAATGCAGCTGGGCTGCTGGAAATTGCAATGAATAAGGGAAAAGTTGCAGAATTATTAAACCTAAAATTTAACGATTCAATTACAATTCGGTTTTCGGATTAGTAATATCTATGCTTTTACAACACTTTGATTTTCAACCTGTAAAATAGGCATTTTGGCTTTACTCGAAAAAATAAAGATAACAGATATTCTCTTTCTTGATATTGAGACAGTGCCGATGTGCGAAAATTTTGAGGAACTTTCCGATGTTTTTGCAGAACTCTGGCGACATAAAGCTACAAGGCTAAAAGGCACAGGCGAAAAATCGGTAGAGGAACTTTTTGAGCGTGCCGGAATTTACTCCGAATTTGGAAAAATAATTTGCATTTCGGTTGGAATAATACGTAATACCACCGATAGTAGAATTTTTCGTGTAAAATCTTTTTTTGGTGACAACGAAAATAAATTATTGCAGAATTTTGTGAAAATGATTGATTGGTTTGCCGAAAAAAATCCAAAAATCAGGCTTGCAGCTCACAACGGAAAAGAATTTGATTTTCCGTTTATTGCACGTCGAATGATTATCAACAATATCCAAATTCCCGAAATTTTGAACACAGTAGGACAAAAACCGTGGGAAGTTATGCACTTAGACACCATGGAGTTATGGAAATTTGGCGACTATAAAAGTTACACATCGCTAAAACTGCTCACTGCCGTTCTCGACATCAAAAGTCCGAAAGACGACATTGAAGGCAGCCAAGTGGGGAAAGTCTATTGGCAAGACAAAAACCTCCATCGTATCGTAAAATATTGCGAAAAAGATGTGGTAGCCATCGCGCAAATCATGCTCCGATACAAATTTCTTCCGCTACTCAAATCCAACGAAATAGAATATTCGGATAAATAAATTACAAAAATATCAGTTTTTGTATCACCCTAATTATTCAACAGATTTTCATATCTTTACACTACTGGAAAAATTGAGTTAGCTCTTCGAGCTTTTTTATTATCATGCTAACCATCTTTAATACAATCAAATACTAATGTCAGTTAAAGCTATTATTGAAGTACAAAACTTGAATTTCTGTTTCTCGAAAAAGCAAGAAATTCTGAAAGATGTAACTCTTTCTGTGTCCGAAGGTTCTATTTACGGATTTCTTGGTCCAAACGGAGCCGGAAAAACGACTACAATCAGAGCAATTTTGGGTTTATTGAGAGTTACTCCGAATACGATTAAGATTTTTGGCTTGCCTTTCAATTCAAATAGAATTCAAATTCTAAGCAAAATTGGTGCATTTGTCGAAGACCCAGCACTTTACTCTCATCTTTCTGGCTACAATAATTTGCTTATTGCTGCCAGAATACGTGGAATAAATAAAAATCGTATAGACCACGTTATCAAGCAAGTAAACATGACCACAGATGCCCATCGTCCTGCAAAACAATACTCGACAGGAATGAAGCAGCGCATTTCGTTGGCTATGGCAATGCTCTCAAATCCAGAATTAATTATCCTCGACGAGCCTACTAACGGACTAGACCCCAAAGGAATAATAGAAATACGCGAAATTATCCAGCACCTGAACAAAGAAGAGGGGAAAACAATCTTTTTGTCCAGCCATTTACTTGCCGAAATAGAAAAAGTTTGTACACATGTTGGCGTAATAAAAAGAGGAAATATCCTTTTTGACGGCAGTATCGAAAATTTGCGAAACATACAATCGTCAGCTATACAGGTTATTATCCGAACAAACAGCAGTAAACTTGCTGCCGAAGAACTCTCTGATTTGCAGGATATTAAAATAATTGATAATAATCGGATTTCCTGCCCGTTTTCTTCGGATAAAAATGTTGCAAACATCATTAAAAGACTTGCTACCAACGGAATAGAAATTTATCAAATTGAAACAGACAGAGACAATTTAGAAGAATTATTTTTGAATTTAACCAAATAATAAGCACATACTTAATTATGACAAATAGCATTGCATTGTTTGGGCGAAGTATCCGAACAGAATTGATGAAAGTGAAGCGTACCTCTGCGTTTTGGCTCACTGTTGGCGGCGGACTTTTAATTCCGGTGATATATTTTTTGGTGCTAATTTCTGTGCCAGAATCATTTAACGAAATTGGGTTAAATCCGTGGATTCTTTTTTTCACAACAAGCTGGGGCGCAATAGCTTACTTTCTTTTACCGTTTTATATTGTTTTGCTTGTTGGGCTGATTGTCAACATAGAACATAAAGCTAACACTTGGAAAGTGATTTACACCGCGCCACTCCCAAAATGGACGGTTTATTTTGGGAAATTGACCGTAATTCTGATTTTTGACATCTTGTGCCATGTCATTTTCATTTGCACATTATTTGGCGTAGCCTACCTTGCCAACGTTTTTCAGTCGGAACTAAAATTCTTTGATTATGAGCCAAGTGTGTGGTTTCAGGTGAAGATTACAATTCGCTCATTTGTAGCAACTTTGGCAATGATTTCTTTGCAATATTGGCTAAGTACGCGCATGAAAAAAATCATTGCTCCTATCGGCATTGGTTTGGGCGCGATAATTATTACGGCAGTAATTCTTACTTATTGGCGCGATAATTTAATTTATTATCCTTATGCTTATTCTGCATTGTCGGTTTCCGATGTTGGTGCGCTGACAGGCAGCGGCTGGTTGATTGAACATGAGTACATTAGCTTGATTTACTTTGTTTTGATTTCTGGTCTATCCTTTTTCGCGGTTAGCAGAAGTTCTGTAAAATAAGTGCCTTGCATTTTAAGGCAAAGTTTTACGATTTGACTGAAAATCAGCAACAAACAGAAAAAAATAAACGCAAAAAATAAATTATGAAATTATACATCGAAACATACGGTTGCCAAATGAACGTTGCAGATAGCGAAGTGGTCGTATCTATCTTAGCAAAAAGCGGTTACGAAGTTACAAACACCCACGAAGATGCAAATTTGGTCTTAATAAACACTTGCTCAATTCGCGAAAATGCAGAACAGCGTGTACGCGGACGATTGCAACTTTTTGCAAGCCTAAAACGCAAAGGACACGAGTTGCTGATTGGCGTAATTGGCTGTATGGCAGAGCGTTTGAAGGAAAAACTTCTCGAAGAAGAATACCTTGTCGATTTGGTTGTTGGACCAGATGCTTACCGCGATTTGCCAAAACTTGTAGCAACAGCCGAATCTGGACAAAAGGCAATCAACGTATTGCTTTCACGCGAAGAGACTTACTCGGATATTAGCCCTGTACGGCTCGACAAAAATGGCGTTTCGGCTTTTGTTTCAATCATGCGAGGTTGCGACAATATTTGCGCATTTTGCGTAGTGCCTTTCACGCGCGGACGTGAGCGTAGTCGCGACCCAAAAACTATTGCTATCGAAATTCAAAAACTTATTGATTCTGGTTATAAGGAAGTTACGCTTCTGGGACAAAACGTCGATAAATACGATTGGAACAACGGCGAAATGAAGTTTGCACAATTGCTCGAAACCGTTGCACAAATGTCTGATACTATGCGTGTTCGCTTTGCTACATCGTATCCGCAACACATGACGGACGACGTTTTGCACACAATGGCGAAATATGAAAATATCTGCAAATATATTCATTTGCCGGTACAATCTGGCTCGTCGAAAATGTTAGACGCTATGAAGCGCGGATACACGCGCGAGTGGTATCTTGAGCGTATTTCGGCAATCCGTAGCATTGTGCCCGAGGTTTCAATTTCGTCCGATTTTATTGCCGGCTTTTGCTCCGAAACAGAAGAAGACCACAAAGAAACAATGTCGTTGATGAAAGAAGTTGGCTTTGACTACTCATATATGTTTAAATACTCAGAACGTCCAAATACTTACGCACACAGAAAACTAACAGACGATGTTTCGGAAGAAGTAAAAGGACGCAGATTGAGTGAAATAATTGATGTTCAGACACAACTTTCGTTAAAAAGCAACCAACGAGACATTGGAAAAGTTTTTGAAGTTTTGATTGAAGGTGTTTCCAAAAAATCCGATGAAAATCTTTTTGGTCGCAACACACAAAACAAAGTAATTGTGTTTCCGCGAAAAAATTACGCCATCGGCGATTTTGTTAATGTACGCGTAACGAGCTGTACTTCTGCAACTTTGAAAGGCGAATTGCCAGAATAATAATAAAGGCGACTTGCTAAGATTCGCTTTTAGCAAGTCGCAACTTTTACGCCCATACCATAATTCAAAAAAACATATAGCCTCCGAATTATGCCTCCTAAATATTTACTTCCTTTTTTACTATTCTTTTTCCTCCCGAAACTAAGTATTTCTCAGAATGTTTTTGGCAACGTAGAAATTTTGCAATTTGCTAATTATCTGTATAAAAACGAATTATACGAAATGGCGGCAGAGGAATACGAACGAGCTATTTTTCTATCATCGCCTACTCCTGCAACAAAAATCAAACTTCTAACTTCGTATCGTTTATCAGCAAATTTCGCAAAAGCGATAGATTGTCGCAAACGGTTTTATAAATATGGGTTTTACGTAATGCCGGATTCTGCAAAAATAGAGTTTTCAAAAACGCTAATTCAAAGCAAAAATTCGCGCAAATATTTACAACTTTCTGATTCTTTAGCTCTGAAAAACAGAAATTTGCAAAACAATTTACGTTTGCTGGCAATGTTAAAATCTGGCAAATGGAAAAAAATTTCTAATTTCCTATCAAATTCTACCCACCAATCGCTCATTATTATATCGCAAAAAATAAATCATAAAAAACACAAAAGTACTTGGTTATCAGCATCTTTTGCAGCAATCGTTCCGGGTAGTCAAGGGTTTTATACTAAAGATTATAAAAATGCAGCCATTATGTTACTTGGCGTTGCACTAAACACATGGCAGGCGGCTCGCGGATTTGCCACAGATGGAAAAAACAGTGCTTATGGTTGGTTTTTTGCAAGCATTTCGTTTGGTTTCTACGGAAACGGAATATTCAAGGCGGTACAATCGGCAAAATATTATAACCAAAGGCAAAACAAAAAAATTTATGAGCAAATGCAACTTATTGATATTGATACTCTTTAGCAAAATAATCCTTGCTCAGGATTGCCAGCAGAACGAAATATTTGCAGACTCCTGTTTTGTGGCTTCAAACTATAAATTGGCGGCTAAAGAATATCTGCGATGTGTTTTTATTTGCAAATCATCAGATTATAAATTGTACGCAAAAGTAGCCAACAGTTTTGCTAAATACGAAGATTTTTTGCGGGCAGCAGATTACTTTGAAATGGCTTCGGCAAAATCGGAAAATGACAGTTTGCAAATAGACTTTAGAATCAAAAAAGCAGAGTGCTATCTTCTTGCAAATCAATTACATTATGCAATTATCGAAACTAAAGGTTTAAAAAATATAGGCTTTCCAAATTTGGAGGCAAAAAGAAATACAATTATTGCTTTAAACTATTGGAAAACAGAAAAATATGGCACTTCACTTAAATATTTTCTTAAAGCCGATAATAATAAAAATACCGAAGAGATAACTATGATTTTTTACAACCCAAAAAACTTTGTTCGCCCTTCGCCGTTCTTAGCTTTTGTTTATGGTTTTTTGCTTCCGGGCGCAGGCGAAATATATGCAGGCGAAACACGCTCAGGATTAAAGACTTCTGCTCTTTCGGCAGGCATTTTTTTGGGAGGCTATCAAATAACAAAAGCTGTTTCTTTTGGCAGCGCGGTTTCTGTTGCTGCTCCGTGGCTCTTACTGTTTCAGTGGCAAGGCATTGGCAACGCAATGAGCCACGCCATCGAGCTACAAAAGTCTCGACGAAAAGCCACAAAGGCAAAACTTTTGAAAATTGTAAATTGGCATAGTTTTATGGAAACAAAAAAGCGCGCCATAATAAAATGACACGCCTATAACTTGTTGATTTTTAACTCATTACCCCATTTTATCTATTTCAACCTTAAAGGCATTAAGCATAATATCGGAGGCAACTTGCGATATAAGTACTCTTAGTTCTTACGCTTTTTATTAACCTAAGTTATTAATTCACAACTTAAACGTTTCATAAAAAATAGGTCTAAGACCTTAAATAATTACTCGCCAAAATAAACCGTAATGGACGTGTCGATATTGCTGGAATGTAAAGCTCTGTCTTTAATGTAAAATTCAAATTTTACCGAGTCCCAAGGCACAGGCTTCGTATAATACGAAATACGGTGAATCTCAGCACTTAGCGTGGTGTTTTGCCCATCGATTTGAATATACGGAATACGACCATTTAGTGGCGTTTGCATGGTAACTTCGTTCATTATTCCGTCTTCTATTTGATAAAGTTTCAGGAAAAAATTCACGTCATGCGGTGCAGCTGTGTCGTATGTGTGTAATCCAATATCGCCATCGCCGTCAACGACATCAAACTTTAAATCAACACGATACGCAGGATTCAAAAGACCGTCAACAGTATCAGTAACGGTTATGCTTTTGAAAGAAATATCTGGAATCTCAGAATATTCTTCGATTTCGACACATCGACAAAATAAAAAAAGAATAATAACTATGAAAAATCTGTACATTTTCAAATAAGAATTAAGAATTAAATCGCAATAAATTGATATTCAACTGCTTACAACATAAATTAATAGCAATAATATTTTTTATTTCCATTAAACAAAACCGTAAGCATAAAAGGTTAATAGATAGTGAAAACACGAATATATTTTTGATGCCTAAAACGTACAATTAAATTTTGTACTGTGCTATCTTATTCATTTACAACAACAAAAACCATTTCAGAGGCATTATTGCAATATCTTTTTCATATTGAATATCGTCAGCTTCTGCGTTTATTATTATTCCGTATCTATATTTTATATTACTTTCGGTTATCTGTTTTACGGATTTTTTATTTGTTCCCACTTCTATTATTATTTGGTCGGGTAAAGTTTCGATAATAAAATCAGGATTTTTACCTTTTTTTTGACTTGAAAATGATAAAACGGCATTACTGAAAAAACGTCGTAAATACATTACAACAATGTCTTCATACAATTTCGGTGTAAATTCAGGTCGCTCCGAAACCTGTGATAATAATGCCAACCGAACAGAAGGAGACATGAAAAATGCCTTCTTATTTTTATTAATTTTTGTGTCATAACCGCCAAAAGGCAGTAAAATATTTAACAACTCTGCATCTTCCAAAATATCAAGATTTTCGTTTATTTCATCTGTTGAAATACCAAGAACTTGACTTAATGAATGCAAATTTATTTCATCGGAAATAGCAAGTCGTAAAAGTAGTTTTTCCGAATTTTTATATCTATAATTTTTTCGTATAATTTTCGGAATGTCCTCAGTTATTACACTTTTGAATAATTTTTCGGTTTCTTTAATAACAACTTTTGGGTTATTTATTTTTGTGAAACGTGTAATATTATGAATTGTTATATATTTCAAAATCAAATCATCATGATTTTCAACAGAATTATAAAACTCTTTTATTACAGGAATTAATTTTGTCATTCGGTCTTTGAAATCGTCAATATTTTTAGCAAAGAACAAAGCACCTTTTAAAGCATCTTTTATCTCTGGTTCATTATTGAGTTGCTTGTTTTTTATAATTGTAACATATTCAGTAAATTGCAAAGGATATGTATGCAAAATGTGCATTCGTGTTGCTAGGTCTGCTGTTGTTTGCAACAAAAGAGCCGAACTGCCTGTGCAAATAATAAATGCTTTGTTACTATCATAAAGAATTTTTATTGATTTACTCCAACCGTCATCTTCGTGAACTTCATCAAAAAGTAAGACTGTCCGCTTTTCAAACTCCGGCATATTTTTTATCGCTTTATGCAGAATAAAAATATCTACATTTTCCTTTATTAATTCCTCAACGTTGAAAAAATAAATATCGTTGTTAAAATTGTTTTCATAGATATATTTTGCTGTTTGCCATAAAAGCGTAGTTTTTCCTGTCCCTCGCAAGCCAGACAATCCAAGCATACGTGGATATATTTTTTTCGTCAAAAGTTCTTTGGATATTTCTTTAAGAATTTTCAAATCTGCCCGTGGTTGAAAATGCTTTTCTTCGAGCAAATTATTTAGATTTCTTTCAATATCTGAAAGTGTTACTTTAGAATTTTTTATTATTTCTTTTATTTTTCTCATTTTATTTCTTTTTTGAGCCACACCACGAAGATACCTCTACAACTGATACACTAAATTAGGCGTAAGCAAAATTATTAATTAATAATTTTCCATTACTTATAGCCATAAATTTAATAATTTTTTATGAGTTTCGATTACATCAAAATTCGTATTCAGGATTTGTTCATAAAAATAATATTTTTCAGGGCGGCTCGTGGGCTTTCCGCTTGTAGTTGCCTTGTGGCTTGCGTTTTTGGCAATGTCGGAGCAG
>JAOZMU010000566.1 GCA_029934165.1 Bacteroidales bacterium | reverse complement strand
TTTGCAATGTGTTAAATATCAAGTTGTAAGGGCGAAGTCAGAAACTTGAGTTATGTAAGAATTTATTGTTTATTAGTCCGAAAAATATATTGAAAAGTTTGTAAATTTGATTTGGCATATAAGTTCATTTTCTCAACAATATCAATATTATCATCTGCATAATTTTGTTTATCAAAGTCTTTGTATTTATAGAGACTTTTTGAACCATCGTTACGAACTATTAAAAACCATTCATTGTCTATTACACCATACTTATCGTCGGCATTGAAATAAATATACGGACGTATTTCTCTTAACAAGTCAATACCAAGAGTATTATTATTGTATGGGATTTTCAATAAACCCATAATTGTAGGAAAAATATCTATTTGTCCTGCAACAGTGCTGAATATTTGAGGTTTAGTAATAATACCAGGGGCATAAAAAATAAGTGGTGTATGGTTATACGCAAGCGACATATCGTACAGGTTATCAATAGGTGCGCCATGGTCTGCTATGAAAACAAAAATTGTATTTCTGAACCATTTTTGTTTAGTGGCAAGGTTGATGAATTTCTGCAATGAATAATCAGCATATTCAACTATCTGATTTTTAATTTCTGTGCTACGGGCATTAAAATATTCGGGGATATAATATGGTCCATGGTCGCTTGCTGTCATAAATGTTGCAAAAAAAGGTTTCTGCTTTTCATTTAACTTATTTAATATTGGTATTGAAAATTCAAACATATAGTCGTCTGGAACTCCCAATGTTGTTTTTATTTGTTCTGACGGATAGTCTGGTTTTGAAACCACTCTTTCACAATTGTTTGCTTTTAAAAATCCCTCCACATTATCAAATTGTCCATCATGTGTTGTAAAATAAATTGTTGAATAATTATTTTCTTTAAGCGTAGTAAAAATATTATTATTATAAATAACCATTGAGCTACCTTTCATTGGGTGTCGGCGAAATAGTGCCGGGTGTCCAAACAACGAACTGAAAATTCCGTTCATGGTGTGAATGCCAGAAGTATATGTATTTTCGAAATAATATCCTGAATTTGAGATACTATCAAGGAAAGGTGTAAGATTATTTGTGTTGCCGTGCCGCTTCATTTTTTGAGCGCTCATGCTTTCCATTATCACAAGAATAACATTGGCATTTTCTACTTCCGAATTATCAAAATCTATTTTTCTAAGCAAAGGATAGTTGCTATCTGGTTTATCAATTTTAAAATATCTTTGCACATTTGAGACTGCAACACTGTCATTAATTAAATTTATTTGTTTATTTTGCTCTTTTCTACTGTCTAAATAACTTCGTATTAATGTGAAATTTGGGTTCAATCCTAATTTATTTAAAAAAGCATTATTTGAAAAATATGCTGTTCCTATTCTGATGGGACTTTTTTCTTCAATTCGTCCTCTTATACCAACAAAAATTAAGAGTAAAAATACTACCGAAAAAATCACCTTGAAGAGTTTGTTTTCTGGGTTTTTTATTGAAAACGCAAGAAATATTTTTCTGACTACTTTGAAAAGTATGAAAATCAAAATAACGTATGGTATAATAATAATCCAGTATCTTGGCTCCTGAAAAATCATTTTTATCATAAAAATAGGACTGTCAGTCCAAAGAAAAGCGGAAATCGAAAAGCGCGAAAAAAACTGATGAAAATATGGAATATCAACTGCGCTTACCAAAAATGTAATAGAAAAGAGTACTATTATATAATATTCTACTATTTTTTCTATAAGTATTTTTCTCTTAAAGAACGAAGAAATGGTGATTACAAAGAACGGTAAAAATAAAATATAGCTCGAAATAACAATATCAAAGCGTAGCCCTATAACAAACGAATAAAAAACATCTGCCTTTCCATTTATATTGCTTATTCTACTAAATTCTGTCGTAAGTAAAATTAAACGGAACAAAGAGAAAATACTAAGCACTACAAAGTATATTTTCACAAACAGAACTATGGTATTCGGAATTAATTTAAGATTATTCATAAGTACATGGTATTATTTGTCAGGAAACGTATTGCGTTGATACTCATATTAATAACAATAAAAAAAAGTGTCTATTATTCGCTACTATTGGCGCAAATTCAAGCCACACCGATAGTATTAACACTCCGAAAAGACAAATATACTCTAAAATAATTAAATCTTAAATTTCGCTGCAACTGTTATTTTTGCTATTCAAAATAAAACCGTCAAATGAGTATAATCACACATCAATAAAAAACTAACAACGCTACCTTAACCATAAAATAAACTGTTTTACAAAAGTTCTTGTGTCTTTTTGCAACTTATCGCAATAAAAAGCGTAATAATAGAGATTATAAGTACTCTTACAAAAGTTCTTACGCTTTTTATTAACCTAAGTTGCTAATTCACAGCTTAGACGCGTCATAAAAAAATAGGTCTTAGACCTTATAAAACAAAAGTTTATGATTTACGCATACCGAAGCTCCTCATTACAAAAATTGTTTTATATAAGCTCTATTATATACAAGCAAGAGTATAAAAACAAACAATACTCTTTTGAATTGTTATTAACTTGAATATAAGTTATTTACAATTATTATTAAATCTAATTAATTATGAAAGAAAAAGAACGAAAACAGGCAATTGCAACTTTGTTGGAAGAAAAAGTTAAACTTTTGGGGCGTATTGCAGAGTTGGAAGAGTTGACGAAACCCATTGCGCCAGAAAATTCTATTGGGCGGATTAGCCGTATGGATGCCATTAATAATAAGAGTGTTAACGAAGCCGCACTGCGGACAGCTAAAGCAAAATATAAGAATGTTGCATTGGCGTTGGAAAAAACAGACCAGCCCGATTTTGGAGTTTGTCGTAGGTGTAGCAAACCTATTCCGATTCAACGGTTGCTAATTTTACCCGGTAGTCCGTTTTGTGTGCAATGTGCAAGCCGTTAGGCGTATATTATTATGGTTCTTTATAAGATTGTGTGGGTAGTATAGGCTAATAATAGTTATATTTG
>JAOZMU010000565.1 GCA_029934165.1 Bacteroidales bacterium | reverse complement strand
CTAAAACTAAATCAGGCGTAAACAAAATTATTAATTATTAATTTTCCATTACTAAGACCTATTTTTTTATGATGCGTCTAAGCTGTGAATTAGCAACTTATGTTAATAAAAAGCGTAAGAACTTTTGTATGAGTACTTATGTATGAATTATCTATTTCCCTGCAAATTTATAAAATTTTATACAACCTTACTTGCCAGAATGAGTTTGGATTGTTGAAAGTTTTTTCTAGTGTCAAACCAAGCTCTTTGTGGTTTGCAATTTCGACAGAAGAAATTATGTAATTGCCACCCATCAATTTTATTTGTTGTGTGTTGATTTCCAGCTTCTCAACTGTTTTGTTTTCGTTTTTGCCATACATGAAGTTGTAGCCTAGCTCTGACGAAAATACGTAGCAACGGCTTCCCCAGTTGTCGAACTGATTTTTCAAATGCGCGCTTTTTTCGAGTTCTTTGGCTATTATTTTCCGAAATACGTGTTTGTATTCGATTGAATAGTTTGAGCTATAGCAATCTAATGTATAGAAGCCGTTATATAAGGCTATTTCTGGAAAAAAACCAAGGCAAACCACGCGATAATCTTTTTGTGGAATTTGGATATAGTCTTCGATTTCTTGAAATAAATCTTGGGCAAAAAACTGTTCGTAATTCGGTGGCAAATGTTCTATCAAAGATGGTTTTTGCAAAGCCTTTGCCAGCAATTGCCTTGTATTTATTTTCAACTCTGTATTATTTCTTGCAGACATAAACATTTGACCAGCAACCAATAAGAGTGCAATTATCATAGTTTTTTTTTGTGTGATGATGGTTTTTATGCTTAATGCAAAAAGTACAAACCACAATATTGGCAAAATAAAATATAATCTTGTAGCTTGAAATTTATTCAGAAAAGGAACTAACTCGTGAAGATTCCATTTATTTGCGAAATAATAATAAAACCCACAATATAAAGCTATTGCAAAAATTGATGCAGCAATAAACCATTGCAATTTGCTGTAAGATTTACGGATTATTTGCAATACTACAGAAATTCCGAAAGTAAAAACTATTAGTAGTGTCGAGAATTTGCCTGTATGGTACTGTGTTTCTTTCAAGTAGCTGATAGTTGAGTGAATAGCTCCACTTAAAGATGTATCGTGGAAAACAAAAGAATTAAACTCTTCGCGGTGAGAAACAAAATTGCTATTACCAAATGTTGCCTCAATGAGTTGAAGATTTGCCAATATGCTTAATACAAAAAAAATGGATGTTGCAATAATTACGTTTTTCGTTGATGTGTTTTTATGTGTAAAACTGTAAAACACAATAATTCCAAAAACAATAAATATTGACCAATTTAAAACCAATGAAGAATAAAAAGGAGTTAATAGTAGAACAAAATAGTCTAATTTCCTTTGTCTTCTGTTTAAGAAATTAAGTAACGAGTAAATCAAAAGAGGTTGACCTGCTGTGCTTAGGCAGTAGAGAGAATAAAATGGTATCAAAGCATAGGAAACACCTATAATAATCGGAATGATTTTAGATTTTTCTTCTCTGAAAATATATTTTTCAGTCAAAAAATACATGCCAAAAAATGCTACTACTCTAATCACGATGTCATTTAATAAATACCCCCAAAGATTGCCGCATATTTGTACAATAAGCAGGTCGATGCCATATTTAATGCCCAAAGAAGCTTTGGGAGTTTCACTCACCGCAGAACAAACTTCACATTCAGGTGAGTTTAAAAGTAATTTATACCAAACAAAATACGCATCAAGGTTATCGTGAATCAGGATATACGCAGATTCACCAAGGAGTGCGGGGAGAAGTAAGGCTGCCATTGCAATAGTCGAAAGTAAAAATAGCAAAGGTTTGTTAATACCGTTTTGCAGCATATTTATTAATTTGGAGGTTTGATGAATTCAATTAATTTATTTCAACCCTTTCGATAACTCGTTTTATTCCAGTACATCCTAAATGGCTTAAAAACAGGAAACAAAAGTTTTATTTTTAATAAAAATTTGCATAGCAATAAATAGCAAAACTTAAAACAACCTGCTTCTAACCAAAATTGTCGTAAATATGCGGCTTTCTTTTCTTTGGGTATCCAGTTGAACAACAACTGCCGAAACATAAAGTAATCTTTATGATTTTTAGCTGTTTTGCTCAATTCAGGGTAAATTGCCTGTGTTACGGCTGTTTTGACGAAAACCTCTTCAAATAAAAAAGTATTGTGAACTGGGGCATTCGATGAACTGTCTGGACGATAACGGTATCGACCAAGGACTTCGTTGAAAACATGCCATTTACCTTTTGGGTTTTCCATGTAAACAGAAACCAAGTGCAGCAATTCGTTGTGCAACGGTATTCGCGTGTCCCAAAGGTGCGATAGCATATATTCCGACCGAGCTAAAAGCGACGAGTAAACAAACATCTGGTGCGTTTTGCGAAAAAACCAATCGGTAAAATACGCATAAGGCAGTGGACGTAACAACATTGGACCTTTTTCGTTCAGATTGAAAAGTTTCTCGCCCGTATCGGTATGAAAAACTTCCATATTGCAGTGAGTCAGAACATATTCCGGATTTTCGTTTAAGAATTTGACTTGCTTTTCCACTTTTTCTGGCAGCCATAAATCATCGCCATCCACTTTGGCAACAAATTCGCCTGTGCAACGCTCAAAAGCACTGTTCATGTTGCGAGAAAAGCCAATGTTTTTTTCATGCAAAATAGGAACTATGCGTTTGTCTTTTGCGGCATATTTTTTTATCACTTCTGCCGTATTGTCTGGCGAAGCATCATCGGCAACAATAATTTCTAAATCTGTATATGTCTGAGCCAAAACACTATCGAGCGTTTCAGGTAAAAGGTTCTCAACTTTGTATGTCGTAATGACAATGCTGACAAGTCCTTTTTTGTATTGTTTTTTAGGCATTAGTTCTTTTTGTATATAATTTTCACTGATTATAACGGTTTTTGTTGAAATTACAATTTGTTGATTTTTCAGTTTATTAT
>JAOZMU010000564.1 GCA_029934165.1 Bacteroidales bacterium | reverse complement strand
CTTTTGTTTTTGGCAATACGTTTGGCGGAGCTTCCTATCGGTCGCTCGCCAAACGCAGCCAAAAATCAAAAGCCGACTTCGGCAAGCTACCGCTGCAATCCCTGCCGCATTGTACTTCGTAGCCAGCCTCTTGTCTCCACTGTCGTTGTAGCCTGAAGCAACACCGACAGTAACTTGAAGTCGCGCCTCCGACTACTATTACGAATATTTATCGACAAACACTATTTAATTAAATCGTTCAATACAGAAACAGTTTCACGAATGTAAAAATCTTTTTGCATTTCTTTTTGCCAATTTTCAAATCTTGTCATTTTTAATGTATCATTCTCAATTTCAGCCTTTTTAATCTCCAATGCATCAATTACAAGTTCGTGCTTTAAGTCTTTAAGCTCATCGAAATTCTTTGCAATATTCTTGATTTTTGTCTGTGCTTTTTTATACTTTTTAAAATTCAATGACAATTTCGACTTGTTATCCATTTTTTTAAGATGTTTAGCACTTTTTTCAATCAGCTTAAACGCTTCGGTTTTTTCTATGCGCTCACTACTTCTACGTATTATGCTATTTATATCGGTAGGCATATTCTCACATAAATCAAAATTAGCCTTTGCTATTTCGTCCCACTTAATCGGGTAATCGGCATTTTTTTCTCCAACCTCCAAATACGCATAACGGTCTGGAATTAAAATATCAGGCACAACACCTTTTCTTTGGGTCGAATGTCCATCAATACGATAAAACTTTTGCATCGTAATCTTCAGTGCGCCAAGAGGTTTAACATCGACATCGGACGCAGAAACAAAACGGTCAAGGTCGATAAAACGTTGAACAGTACCCTTGCCAAACGAAGGCGAGCCGATGATAATTCCACGACGATAATCTTGAATAGCTGCCGCAAAAATCTCTGATGCAGAGGCACTAAACGTGTTAATCATAACAGCCAAAGGACCATCCCATAAAATCGTTTTTTGTGGGTCGCGCAATACTTTTGGAGCATCTAAACGCGAAAGAACTTGCACCATAGGACCTTCTTTTACAAAATACCCAGCTATTTTCACAACATCTGTCAACGAACCGCCGGTGTTGTTACGTAAATCAACGATAATACCATCGACATTTTCTTTCTTCAAATTCTCTATTTCGCGTTTCATATCCCGCGAACAATTTGGTCCGTTTGGGTCGTGAAAATCCACATAAAACTTTGGCAGAACTATATAGCCAATTTTTGCACCTGTTTTTTCATCGGTTACAATTGCCGATTTTGCAAAAGTCTCTTCAATAATCACTACATCACGGATTATTGGAATCACATGAATAGAGCCATCAAGTTTTTTTACTGTCAGACGAACTTCCGAACCTTTTTTCCCGCGAATTATTTTTACGGCATCGTCAAGGCGCACATCTACAACATCTACTGGTGCTTCTGAGCCTTGTCCTACTTTTATTATCAGGTCGCCGACTTCCAAATCGCCCTGTTTCCAAGACGCACTGCCAGGAACAATACGCACTACTTTTACGTATCCTTCCGAAGACTGAAGTGTCGCACCAATTCCTTCGAGGCGACCAGAAATTTGAATATCGAAATTTTCTTTTTCGCGAGGCGGAAAATACTCAGTATGAGGGTCATTGACATTGGCTATTGCGTTCATATACAATGCAATACGGTATTCGTATCTTATTTGTATTAATCTCTTTTCCCATTCGGTATAACTCTTCAAAACTTTTTCGCGCGCTTCTTTTTCCAATTCCGCAAAAGTTTTTATTTGTACCGAAGTGTCGTTTTTCTCTTGAGCCTTTTCCTGAATATCAATAGAAACATAAAGCCGTGTAAGTGTTTGATATTTAAGGTATTTACGCCAACTCTCTTTCCTATCCACTTCGTCTTTCGGATAATTTATTTTATCTGGATCTGTTTCTAATTTCTCATTTTTATCGAAATCGAAAGGTTTATCCAAAATTTCTTTGTAGTATTTTTTCACCAAATTAGTGCGTTCTTCCAGCAATTTATTTGCAAGGTCATAAAACTCAACTGAGTTTTCTTTTAATTGCTCATCAATAAGATGACGACTTTCTTTTAGCGTTTCAATATCCGACTGAATAAAGTATCTTTTACCAAAATCAAGGCGTTTCAAATAAAGGTCGAAAACCTGCTCCGAAAATGTATCGTCTATATTTTTTGGCTCGTAATGGACACCATGAATCGTCCGTAAGATATTACGAGTGAGTACCCTACTCTTTTTATCATCGTCTATACATGTCGCTGCAATGATGCTGATAATGATAATTAGTAATGTTGAATATAACACAAGGTTTTTTTTCATTGTTATAGTTTTAAGTACATTAAATAAATCATTTTTTTTACAAAGCGCAATTATTTTCCGTTTGCTTTGCAAATTTACAAAATTTACTTAATTTTTTACGAATTAATTTACTCAAGTTTCTGACTTCGTCCTTACAACTTGATATTTAGCACATTGCAAAGAACTCAAAAAACGATATGTTCTTGTAAAGTCGTATGTATCAATGTCTTAAATCTCAAATGAAAATTCCATTTTGGGTTTATTATGCAGGTTGAGCTTTTTCGAAAATATATAGAATTTTGGGCATGTTTCAGATAAACTTTACACTTTAAAAAACCTTATTTTTTAATTTGATAGTCATAAACAGATAGCCATAAACAAGTGATGCTATCTATTCGACACAAAATTTATTATTTTAAAACAGGTAGATTATCAAGTAGTTAGATACAAAAAGTAGAAATAATTTTTAGAACAGCATTAGTTGTTTAGTGCTATCATATCTTTTATGAACAAACCATGGATAAAAATGAAAGTTCCGATTGATTTGCATTACATTTGTAATGTTGCATAATGAGACTGTTTTTGTACTTGGTTTGTAACTACTATTACAAAAGTTCTTACGCTTTTTATTAACCTAAGTTATTAATTCATAGCTTAAACGTTTCATAAAAAATAGGTCTTAGACTGGGGTGTTAATAATTAGCTA
>JAOZMU010000563.1 GCA_029934165.1 Bacteroidales bacterium | reverse complement strand
TTTTACATCTGCAATAACTTGATACTCAAGGTGTTATTGAAGTCAGAAACTTGAGATGAATATTATCAGTCGTAAGCCAATTTGTAATTGCAATTTGTATTAACAAAAATTAACAACTATGATAATCAAGACTTTACAATAAATTGATAATTTGGTAGATTTTTATTACTTTTGTACAACTTTCGATAACCAAAGAAAAAACAAAGATATGGAAAAAAAAAGAGTGTTATTTGTTTCACAAGAAATCACTCCGTACTTGCCGGAGACGGAATTGTCGAAGATAGGTCGCTATCTTCCTCAAGGGATTCAAGAAAGAGGGAAGGAAATTCGTGCATTTATGCCAAAATTTGGGAAGATAAACGAGCGACGTAACCAACTTCATGAGGTAATTCGATTATCTGGGATGAATTTGATTATTGATGATACAGACCATCCGTTAATTATCAAGGTTGCTTCTATTCAGGCGGCACGAATGCAGGTTTATTTTATTGATAATGAGGATTATTTTCAACGAAAATTTACTATTACCAATAAATCTGGCGAGCATTTTGAGGACAATGATGAACGCGCAATTTTCTTTGCACGTGGTGTTTTAGAGACAATTAAGAAACTGCGTTGGGCACCAGATTTGATTCATTGTCATGGTTGGATGACTGCTTTGGTTGCTTTGTACGCGAAAAAAGCGATGAAAGACGACCCGCTTTTTAATAATACAAAAGTTGTTTATTCTATGTATAACGATGTGTTTGACACACCTTTTAGCTCTGGTTTTAAAGCAAAATCAAGAACAGACGGGGTTACAAACAAAGATGTTGCGCTGCTTGATGAGCCTACGTATAAAAACCTAATTCAGATGACTGTCAATTTGACAGATGGTATTGTGATGGGTCATAAAGATGTTCCTGCTGATATAGTTGAGATTGCTGAAAAATCTGGGAAGCCGATATTGGCGTATCAAACCGAGGAGACATATATAGATGAGTACAATAAGTTTTATGACCAAATTTTGGGTTAAAAAGGAGTATTTTTATACCCAAAATTACTATCGGTGTGGCTTTTAGAACGAAGATTAAATTAAATTAACCTATATCATTATTTGCTATTTGTTGCTGATTTTCAGTCAAATAGTAAATTGTTGTTTCAATATTAAAAAGTGTATGGCACTTAAATTAATTTGAAGCCACACCGATAGTAAAGATTATTTCATTTTTGGCTAAAAAATGCTTTCACAAAAAGTGTCGTTTGTTTTTACGTACCTACTTTTAAACAGTTTTATAAAATAATTCTCATAAATACAGAATATAAACTAATGAATATCAACACATTGATTTTTCGCGTTGCGTTGCTATTTTTCGCTTCGTTGTTTTTGCTGAATAGTTGCAAAGAGGATTCCGATATTGGCAAAGGAATGTTGCCGGAGGGTGATATTGTAAGCGTTGTAAACACAGACACTTCTACTGTTTTGGCTTATACACTGTTGGAAGATACGGTTTCTACTGTTGGGACATCTGTTGTTTTGGCGGGACAATTAAACGACCCTCAGTTTGGGTATCTTAAGGCGGGTTTTTTGACAGAAGTAACATTGCCCTACGTACCTTTACGTCCAGAGTTGATGGGCGACATTGTAAGCGTAAATCTAAATTTAACGCTCAAATATATTCCGAATGGTACTGACACAATTCGCGATTTTTATGGAAATCGAAATGTAAATCAAACTTTTAATGTTTATGCTCTAACAGATACTTTGCGTATTGATTCATCGTATAACGCAAATACTGACGCTACTAATTTTTATGACCAAAATGCACAGCCTATTGCAACTTTCGATTATAATATTAATCATAATGACACTGTGTTAAGCATTACATTACCATATAGTTACAACGCTCTTTTTGCAAATGCCGATTCGATGCAAATGTATAATTATTCTGCTTTTCGTAATATGATAAAAGGGTTTTACATCACGCCAACAGAAAATGCCGATGCCGGAAGTATTATGTATGTAGATTTACTCGATGAAAGGTCGAATCTGAGTTTGCACTACGAGGGTACTTTAAATGACACAGTAACGAAGGAATTTCTTATAAATTCGGGGTGCGTAAAATTTAGTGTTTACGAGAAAGAACACTCTCAAAATTTGACACAAATACTCAACAATAGTCAGGCAGAAATATCTGATTCTGTTTTGTATATAGAGGGTTGTGGCTCGACAAGAGGCTTAATAAAATTTCCTTTTATCGAAGATTATAGCGGATTTGCGATAGTAAATGCAACTCTTGAGTTTCGGGCAGATACCTCGAATTTGGAAAGTATTGCAGATTATCCAATGATTGAGGAGTTGTTGATGCTTAAAGCAACAGAAGATGGTGAGGTAACTCTTCTTGGTGAGTATGGTAGTTACATTGGCGTTATTCTGGATACGGAAACAAACACCTACACATTTGATATTACTGCATACGTTCAATCTGTTATTAATGGAGAAGAAAGGTTTGGTTTATATATTGCTCCGGCAAAGACAAAAATTGACCCTTCGCGAAGTATTATCAAAAATAATTACGATGATATAACTGATAATATTATACTTAGAATTAGTTACGTGAACCCAAATTAAACTTTAATAATTGGCTTACGCATGATACCGTGGTTTCATAAAAATTAACTTGCATTGAAAAAGTGTTATGCGCATTTTTACGCATAGGCGTAATAACTTAATGATAATCAGAATTTTTTGTGGCAGCTCAATGGTTTTCCGCTTGTGGTTGCGTTTTTGGTAAAGTGGTTTTGCGGAGCTTCTTATCGGTTGGTCGCCAAAATTAACTTTAGCCATAAGTTCGAAAAAAGCGAAAGCGTATCCTAAAAAACAGTCGAAGCCTGCGCTACAATCCTTGCGTAAAGATAAGCAACATGCGATTTAAGGTCTTAAGTAAAATGAATTTAATAAAGTAAGCCATTAAAATTCCTAACTAAAACTAAATCAGGCGTAAGCAAAATTATTAATTATTAATTT
>JAOZMU010000063.1 GCA_029934165.1 Bacteroidales bacterium | reverse complement strand
TTTCAAATTTATTATTTTTAACTCTAAATTTATTATTGTCCAAAGTCTAATAATTAATGGCTTACTTTATTAAATTCATTTTACTAAGAGTACTTACAAAGACGTTTTGCAGCAGGGATTGTAGCGCAGTCTTCGACTGTTTTATAGGATACGTTTTTGCTTTTTTCCAACTTATGCAAGTTAATTTTTGGCAGAGCGACCGAAGAAACTCCTGCACCGACATTGCCAAAAACGTAAGCACGATGCAACCACAAGCGAAAAAGCCCATTAAGCTGCCCAAGAAAATATTTTTTTTATGAACAAACCTTGTATTCTGAAAATAGTTTAGTATTAGACCGCAATAAAACTAAGGAAAAACCAGTATTCGAGCGATTGTTTTAATATCGTACAAAAAATATGCCTGTTAATGCGTAAAATATACACATATAAAATGAGTCATAAGCACATAGAGCTATTTTTCAGAAATTGTATATAGCTTATATTCAAGTTTGTAACAACACGAAAAGTGTTGACTATTTTTTTACAAAATTTCGAGTTCAAGGTAAGAAACAAACAGAACTTGGTTTGAATTTTGTGGTTTTGTTTTTTTGGTGTTCGATATCGAACTTTATTTGTCGCGAAATTGGACATGGATTTTTTGCTATTGTGTTTAAATGCAAGTAAATAAGTGGTTTACGGTTTACTTTTTTAGTGGCATAAATTCTGTTCATAAAATAGTCAAGAATTATTGTAGAATTTAATTAAAAATTTAAAAATGAAGAGAGTAATATTTATTGTAGCGACTGCCATTTTGGGGTTGGTCGTTTCGTCTGAAAGCGTTTTGGCGCAAGGACAATCGTCAAACCGCAGTGAAATTGCGGCGGAGAGTAAATGGGATTTGAGTGATATTTTTACCGATTGGGATACTTGGGAGGCTTCGTTGGAAAAAATTCCAGCAATGTTTGATGAGATTATTGCCATGAAAGGAACTATCAACACGCCGGAAAACCTTGTGAAGCTGATGAAAAAACAGGAAACTTTGTCAATTTTAGCATCAAAATTATTTCAATACCCAAATTTTATGTATGTTTTAAATGCGCGAAATATGGAAGCCGCGATGAAGTTGCAAAAAATTAGTGGTATGTTTGCTCAATACAGCCCTAAACTAACATGGATAACTCCTGAATTGTTGCTTATTCCTGAAGCTAAAATGATGCAATGGGTTGAAAAAACGCCAGCATTGAATAAGCATAAATTTGATATGGTAGATTTATACCGCCAACAAAAACACGTATTGAGCGAAGAAAAACAAACTCTTTTATCGTATTTTGGAACTTTCAATGGTAGTCCAAGCTCAATTTATAGCAATTTATCGGTTACAGATATTGAGTATCCGTCGGTTAAATTTTCTGATGGCGAAGAGGCTGTCGTAACTCGCGGGGTTTACAGCAAGCTGTTAAGAGATATGGAAAACCAAGAGGATAGAAAAAAAGCTTTCGAGGGGCATTATGGTGTTTATAAGAAACTTGAGAATACTTATGCCGCTATTTACAAGGCAGTTTGCGCTGGAAATTGGGCTGCAGCTCAGGCTCATGGTTACACTTCTTCGTTGGAGAGTCGTTTGGATGGGAATAAAATACCAACAGATGTTTATCGCACATTGATTGAAACAGCCAAGAAAAACACTGCACCGCTTCGTAGATATTCCGATTTGCGAAAGAAAGTACTCAAACTAAAAGAATCTCACGTATATGATGGAAGTATTCCTTTGGTGAATTATGAAAAAGAATATCCGTATGAAGATGCAAAAAAATTGGTTTACGATGCTGTTGCGCCTATGGGTGCTGAGTATCAGAAGAAAGTGAAATTTGCCTTGGATAATAATTGGATTGATGTTTATGAAAACACAGGAAAACAGCCGGGTGCATTTTCGAGCAATGTTTATGGTGTTCATTCGTATATTAAGTTGAATTACAACGGAACAATGAATTATATTTTTACGTTAATTCACGAGCTTGGACATTCTTTACACTCAATTCTTTCCTGCGACAATCAGCCTTATGCGACACACTCGTACACAATTTTTGTTGCCGAGGTAGCATCGACATTCAACGAGCGTTTGCTTTTAAACCATTTATTGAAAAATTCTAAAGACCAAAAAGAACGCATTGTCCTTCTTAATCAGGCAATTGAAAATATTTTGGGAACTTTTTATGCACAGGCAATGTTTGCAGATTTTGAACTTCAGGCGCACGAATTGGCAGAAAAAGGCGCACCAATAACTGCTCCGATTTTGAACGGAATTATGGCGCAACTATTTGAAGATTATTATGGTAGAGCAAAAGATAAGGACGAGTTGGCACATGTTCTTTGGACACGTATCAGCCACTTTTTTGAAGTTCCGTTTTATGTGTATCAGTACGCAACAAGTTTTGCGGCATCTGCACAAATTTACGAGCGTGTAATGAATGGAACAGATGCTGAAAAGAAAAAAGCCCTCGACCAATATTTTACTCTTTTGAAATCGGGCGGAAACGATTATCCAATCAACCAATTGAAAAAAGCTGGTGTAGATTTGACAAACTCGGCGGCTGTCGAAGCTGTTGTAAAACAGTTAGATGAATTAGTAACGCAGTTGGAAACAGAGTTAGAAAAATTGTAAAAATAAAAATAAAACAATCAAAAAAGGCTGTCGCATTTGTGGCAGCTTTTTTTTTATGATTACAGGGCAAAAAATTATGGCTTTGTAAATCAATTCTATTAATTTGCAAAGCAATGAAAAATGAAGATATTTTAACTATTTTCATTTTTCGCGCTCTATAAACACCTGTAATCCTGTAACTTAAATAATATTATGAAACAATTTATCATTAGTTTTTTCTTTTTATGTTGCTTTTTTGGCGGTAACAATCTTTTTGCCCAGACACCACTTTCGCTGCAAGATGCTGTTAGTGTGGGGCTTAAAAACAATTACGAAATTCAAATTACAAACAAACAAGTTTCGATAGCCGAAAATAATGACTCTTGGGGTGCTGCCGGAGCTTATCCAACAATTAATTTTGGTGTGAACCTAAACAACCGATTTGACAACCAGCCATTGCAAACGTCCGATGAAAGGTATAAATACTCAACTAATACATTATACCCATTTGTCAATTTGCGGTGGACTTTGTTTAATGGTTTTTCTACTCGAATATCAAAGAAAAATTATGAAGCATTGAAAAATTCTGCACAAGGATACGAAACTATCGCTATCGAAAATACTTTGCAAGACATTATAGTTGGTTACTATCAGGCATTACTTGAAAAGGAGAAATTGGCTGTACAAGAGCGAGTTATGAAACTTTCGCACGATAAATATAATGATATTATAGAAAGGCAAAAACTTGGAGCTGCTGTAACATTTGATGTATTGCAGTTTAAAAACGCCTTTTTGAGCGATTCTGTAAGCTATATTTCGCAACAAATTATGGTCGATAACGCCATTCGGTCGTTGCAACTTGTCATGGCAGATGCCGAAAATACGCCCTACGATTTGACGGATAAATTTGATTTTGAAATTCAGGCATACCAATTGGAAGATTTAATTGCCAAAGTGAAAACAGAAAATCAAGTTTTGCAAACCCAAAAATTGAACGAGCAAATCCAAGAAAATTCTGTGCAAATGTCCCGAAGTTCCTTATATCCAAACATTTCTGTCAATGCCGGAATAGACCATTTTGCAAACCGTATAACACCAGATATTGGCTCTTCATCGACCAATTGGCGAAGAGATTTTTACGCAAATTTATCCATTAGCTATACAATTTTTAATGGCTTCAGTAGAAAAAGGAATATCCAAAATGCAAAAATTCAAAGCGAAATAACACGTACACAAACACAACAAACAGAACACTCGTTGGTAAATTCAATTCAGGCACTTCATGGCATGTATGAGCTTAGAGTTCAGTTGTTTAATGTAACCGAAGAGAATATGAAAACCGCCGAATTGAATCTCCAGATTGCCGAAGATAAATTTAAAAGTGGCACAATAAGCTCTTTTATTTTTCGCGACATTCAATTGATATATCAAAACGCTGCAATTGCCCGATTAACAGCTCTATATAATCTCATCGAAACAAATACCGAACTTACTCGTATGACTGGAGGAATAATTTCAAATCAATAATTTCCATTTGTAATAGTTTGAATATGAGATTGTTTAAAGTGAATAATTTTGCTTATTAATGATTAACTATTTTAAAATTGATTTTAAGCAAAAATACTCGTAAATTGAGACAGTAAAAAATTAAATAAATCCAATAATTATGAACAAAAAATTGCCCATTTACATCGGAATTGCGCTTGCCATTTTTACAGCTTTTGTGCTGGTGCTTGCCTATAAAAAAGATAAAGCCCAGCTAACCGCCGAAAACCCAGCCTTTAGCAAATATATTTCGGCTTATACTTCCGGGATTATCTCGAAGGGTTCTTCGATAAAAGTGCGTTTATTAAGCAGCATTGTCGATAAAATAGATACGTCTCAATCTTTGCCAGACGATTTATTTGAAACAGACCCTGCCATTGAAGGCAGTGTGAGTTGGGTAAATAACACAACCCTGGAATTTACGCCTAACGAAAAACTTAAATCAAATACTACGTATTTTACAAATTTCAAGCTGGACAAATTATTTGATGTTGCCGAAGATTTAGAAGATTTCAACTTCGAATTTCATACCATAAAACAAAGTATGGCAGTACGTTACGATGGTTTGATAACAACAGATAAAAAAACTTTGAAGTGGCAAAAAATAACGGGGCGAGTTCTTACTGCGGACAACGAAGTTACAGAAAATATTGCAGATATTATTAATGCAAGTATTGATGGTAATTCGGTTACAATCAAATGGTTATCAACAGATGGAAAGGAGCATTTATTCGAGATTGACAGCGTTCCGCGAAAAAATAAAGCCTACGCAATTAGTCTTACTTGGAATGGTGATAAAATTGGAAGTAAGGATAAAGACGAGTTAAGTATTGAGATTCCTGCTCTTGGCGATTTTAAGTTATTGTCTGCTAGGGTTATACATGGTCCAGAACAATATTTGTCGCTACAATTCTCAGACCCACTCGACCCATTGCAAGATTTATCTGGGCTGATAGAGATTTGTAAAATACGTGATTTACAGTTCATTATCGAAGAAAATTCGATTCGAGTTTATCCACCAGCCAGATTAAACGAGAAATGTAAAGTAAACATCAGTTCGGGCATAAAAAATATTTTGGGATACAAATATAATAGTAGCGAAGAATTAGATATTGCATTTGAGGAGATGAAACCGGCAGTACGTCTTATAAGTAAGGGAGTTATACTTCCCGAATCTGACCAAGGTTTGGTTATCCCTTTCGAAGCAGTCAACTTGAATGCTGTTGATGTTCAGATTATTAGAGTTTTTGAAAGTAATGTTTTGCAATTTTTGCAAGTCAATAATTTAGATGGCAGCTATCAGTTGCGACGTGTTGGAACACCAGTCGTGCAAAAAACAATTAGGCTAGACAATTCTGATGTTGTCGATTTTGGACAATGGAATCGCTTTTCATTGGATTTGAACGAGTTAATCAAGGCAGAGCCGGGTGCAATTTATCGCGTATCGTTGGGTTTTAGGCAACAATTTTCGATGTACGGCTGTCCGGGAACAGAAAAAAACACTGTCGACAATTTGCAAGACATTGACCAAAGTTGGAGCGTGGAAACAGAAAGCTCATATTGGGATGCTTACGGCGAAGGCTATTATAACGATTATTATTACGATGGCGATTACTGGAATAATCGGGACAACCCTTGTCATAGAGCATATTACGGACGTAGGCACATGGTTTCGCAGAATATTTTTGCGTCTAACATTGGGCTGATTGCAAAAAAAGGAGCTGACGGTGTTACGCATGTTTTTGTAACCGATTTGCGCACAACAAAACCGTTATCAAATGTTAGAGTTGGACTGTATTCGTATCAAAATCAGCTCATTGAGATGAAAACATCAGACGTAGAAGGTAGGGCTGTTTTCACCGACAAAGAAAAATCCTTTTTTATTATTGCCGACAATAACGGTGAAAAAGGGTATCTGAAAATTGATGATGGTAACTCTTTGTCATTGAGCCGTTTTGATGTTTCTGGAAACGTAATAAACAAAGGTCTTAAAGGTTATATTTATGGAGAACGCGGCGTTTGGCGACCTGGCGACTCTGTTTTTGTTTCGTTTGCTTTGCACGAAGAAGCAAAACCGCTGCCACTTGGACATCCTATTATTTTTGAGATGAAAAATCCTAATGGACAATTAGTTAATAGAATTGTTCAGCAGAAAAACAAACAAGGATTTTACACCTTCCGCACCACCACAGCCAAAGATGCGCCCACGGGAAATTGGAGTTCGGTTGTTAAAATTGGAGGTGTTTCGTTTCAAAAAACACTGAAAATTGAAACAGTTAAGCCCAATAGACTGAAAATTACCTACGACCACGATGATAAGTATATCTCTTCGGATAAAGCATTCTCTACAAAGCTGAATGCTAAATGGTTACACGGTGCAATTGCTGGTAGTTTGAAGGCAAAAGTTGATGTTATTTTAAGAAAATCTAAGACTACATTTTCAAAATTCGCAACTTATACTTTCGATGACCCGACAAGAGATTTTTCGAGCGAGTCGCAAACTATTTTTGACGGAATGCTTGATAACCAAGGAGAAACAACCATAACACCAGATATTAGCATAGAAACCGCAGCAGGTGGAATGTTGCAAGCAACTTTTGTAACCAAAGTTTTTGAAAAAGGTGGCGATTTTAGCATTGATAAATTCACGATACCTTATTATCCTTACGCTTCGTATGTTGGCGTAAATCTTCCAAAAGGAGACAAAGCAAGAGGTATGCTACTGACAGATAAAGACCATGATGTTAAGATAGTTACACTCGATGCGCAAGGAAATAAAATAAACGCTCCACATACTGTTGAAGTAGAATTTTATAAACTTTCGTGGAAATGGTGGTGGGATAATTCTGGCGATAATACGGCTAATTATACAAATCGCTCGTATATTCAACCAATTAGCAAGGAAAAAATAACCACCAAAAATGGCGAAGGAAAATCCACAATAAGGGTTAATTACCCAGACTGGGGGCGTTATTTGGTACGTGTCAATGATTTAACTAGCGGACACTCTTCAGCAAAAATAGTATATATCGACTGGCCAGGTTGGGCAGGTCGCGCACAAACAGCCGAATCTGGCGGTGCTTCGATGTTGCTTTTCTCTTCGGATAAGAATGAATATAGTGTAGGCGAAAAAATTACATTAACAATACCTACACCAAAACAAGGTAGAGCATTGGTTAGTTTAGAAAATGGTACGCAAATAATCGAAAGTCATTGGGTTGAACCGACTGGCAATGAGACAAAATTTACGTTTACGGCAACAAAAGAAATGTCGCCAAATATTTTTGCTCATGTAACTCTTCTTCAGCCACATGCACAAACAAAAAACAATTTACCAATAAGAATGTATGGAGTAATACCAATTTCTGTTGAGAACCCTGAGACGCATATAACTCCAAAAATTGTAATGTCTGACGAATTGGAATCTGAAAAAACTTTTACGATAAAAGTATCCGAAAAGGACAATAAACCAATGACATACACTCTTGCAGTTGTCGATGAAGGGCTGCTGGACTTGACACGATACAAAACTCCAGATGCGTGGAATGTTTTTTATGCACGCGAAGCATTAGGTGTTAAAACTTGGGACGCTTACGATTGGATTATAGGAGCTTACGGTGGAAAACTTGAACGTTTATTAAGCGTAGGTGGCGATGACGAGGGCAAAAAAGCGGTAGCAAAAAAAGCAAATAGATTTGAACCTGTCGTAATGTTCTTAGGACCTTTTCATTTAGAATCTGGTCAAAAAACGCATACATTGAAAATGCCGCGATACATTGGCTCGGTTAGAACGATGGTAGTTGCTGGTTACAATGGTGCTTATGGCTCGGCAGAAAAAGCTGTCCCAGTAAAAAAACCACTTATGGTACTTGGTACATTGCCGCGCGTATTAAGCCCAGACGAGAAAGTAAAAATGCCAGTAAGTGTTTTTGCTATGAAGGATAATATGAAAAACGTGAAAGTTGAAATCAAAACCAACGGTTTACTCAAACAAATCGGAGGTGCATCAAAGAGCGTTTCATTTGCAAAACCAGGCGAAAAAACAATTAGTTTTGACCTTGTTTCGTTGAATAAATCTGGAATAGCAAAAGTTGAGATTATTGCCACTTCAGGAAATATCAAATCGACTTATGAAATAGAATTAGATATTAGGATTCCGAATCCTTCTGTAACAGACGTAGTTGGAAGCGTTATTGAGTCGGGCAAAAACTGGAAAACAAACATCAAACCATTCGGTATTGGAGGAACAAATCGCGGAATTATCGAAGTTTCTGCCATTCCGCCGTTGAGCCTCGAAAAAAGAATGCAATACCTTATTACATATCCACATGGATGCATCGAGCAAACAACATCTGGTGCATTTCCGCAATTATTTTTGTCCGATTTGACAGATATTAGCGCAGCAAGAAAAGACAGAATTGACGGAAATATTAAAGCCGCAATCAGTAGAATCCGCTCGTTCCAAATATATAATGGAAGTTTGTCATATTGGCCAAATGGTTCAGATACAGACGAATGGGGAACTTGTTATGCCGGACATTTTATGTTCGAGGCATCGAAAAAAGGATTTGTTGTACCTAACGATTTTACGGCAAAATGGAAGCAATATCAAAAGAAAAAAGCCAGAAAATGGACTGATGATGGTCGCAGGTCGCAGCTAATTCAAGCATATAGGCTATATACGTTGGCGCTTTCCGGAAGTCCCGAAAAAGGCTCAATGAACCGATTGCGCGAAAATAAAAAACTATCCGTAGAAGCCAAGTGGAGACTTGCAGCGGCTTATTATCTAACTGGTAAAGAGCGTGTTGCCAAAAAAATGGTTGAAGGATTAAAAACAGAACCAAAGGATTATTCGCTACCAGGAGCAACTTATGGAAGCACAATGCGAGATAAAGCAATGATTTTGGAAACATTGAACATGCTGAAAATCAATAAAGAAGCTTTCAATATTTTGCGCGAAATTTCTACCGAACTTTCTGCGAATAAATGGCTAAGTACACAAACTACGGCATACGCATTAATTGCAATCTCGAAATATGTTAAAGAAAATGTTACAAGCAACAAAGTAAAATTTAGCTACCAAATTGCTGGCGGAAAATCTGTATCTAAAACAGGAAACAAGGCTGTTATTCAAGTAGATGTGCCAATTAACAATACCAAAGAATTTGCTTTGTCAATAAACAACCAAAGCAGTGGTATTTTATACGCAAGAATAATAACCGAGGGCGTTCCAAAAAGTGGTACGGAAACTAATGCGTCAAATGGAATTAAATTAGATGTACGTTATTTGTCTGCCGATGGCAAGAAAATTACGCCAAATAAAATTACGCAAGGAAATGATTTTGTTGCCGAGGTTTCAATAAAAAATATGACAGCACAAAATCTACAACAAATAGCTCTGACACAGATGTTTCCATCAGGTTGGGAAATAATTAACACCCGATTGTTAGGACTCGAAAACATCTCGGAAGGCGATAAACCACAATATCAAGATATTCGCGATGATAGAGTTTATTCGTATTTTGACTTAAAGGCTGGACAAACAAAAAAATTCCGCATTATGCTAACTGCATCATACACAGGCGAATATTATCTGCCCGCAGTCTATTGCGAAGCAATGTACGATGCAACAATTAATGCACGACGCAAAGGCTTGAAAACTAAGGTTGTAACCGCTGGTTGGTAGTAATTTTAGCCAAAAACTAAGCGTTATCGCTTTTCATTAGCATAAATAAATTAAAAGCGCAAATAAAATAAATTTGTCGATTTGCAAATAAACTATTTTCTTTGCGCTGATTATATATTTATCTGGCTTCAATTTGAATCGGGAAGCCTTTTTTTAATACATAAATAATTTGACTAATGATTATTGAAAAGGACAAAGTAATATCCGTAAATTATCAATTACGTTTGAAAGATGCTAATGCTGAGGTATATGAAGAAACAACAGAAAAACCGTTTGATTTTATCTTTGGCACAGGAATGATGCTACCTAAATTTGAAGAGAACCTTTCCGGCAAAAAAGTTGGTGAGAATTTCAAATTTGAACTTCAAGCTGCTGATGCTTATGGAGTTCTGAGCGATGATGCTATCATGGACTTACCAAAGGATATTTTCATGCAAGATGGCAAACTTAATACCGAATTAATAAAAGTTGGTGCTACTGTTCCAATGCAAGATAAAGACGGTAATCGTTTCAATGGTACGGTACTTACAATCGAAGATGCTACAATAAAAATGGATTTTAATCACCCGTTAGCTGGTGAAAACTTATTTTTCTCAGGCGAAATACTTGAAGTACGCGAAGCATCTGAAAATGAGAAAGAAACAAAGCATATTCATCAAGAAGGATGCAATAGTTGCGGAGGACACTAAATTTTTTGTAATAAACTTGTAGAAAACCGTCACCAACAAGTGGCGGTTTTTTTGTATCATTTATTCTTTTTTATGTCAATTTGGCAGACGTTTACGATTAACACTAACACCTTCAAGTAGAGTTTGTTACCACTATCGGTAGGGCTTCAAACCACACCGACAGTAACTTGACTGCGTAACGAATTTCAACGATGTTAAGAAAAGTTAATCGAAGGGATATGTCCAATAAATTGAATATTTTTATAATCTAAGTCATAAGTGCCATGCACTTTTTAATATGGAGACAATGATTTACTATTTAACTGAAAATCAGCACCAAACAGCAAATAATGGTATAGGTTAATTTAATCTTCGTTCTAATTAGTGTTACTTATGCAATTCTGTAAAACTCGAACTAAGGTCTAAGACCTATTTTTTATGAAACGTTTAAGCTGTGAATTAACAACTTAGTAATGGAAAATTAATAATTAATAATTAATAATTTTGCTTACGCCTGATTTAGTTTTAGTTAGGAATTTTAATGGATTACTTTATTAAATTCATTTTACTTAGCAAGGTTTGTTCATAAAAAAATATTTTTTTGGGCGGCTTATCGGGCTTTTCGCTTGTAGTTGCCTCGTGTCTTGCGTTTTTGGCA
>JAOZMU010000562.1 GCA_029934165.1 Bacteroidales bacterium | reverse complement strand
AGTTTTAGTTAGGAATTTTAATGGCTTACTTTATTAAATTCATTTTACTTATACTGGAGTGAATTTGGTTTTCGGATTATTATAAAATGTAATTGGTTGTTTATCAGTAATAAAGCTAAAATTAAAACCCTGAAACCAAAATCACTTTAGTATAACAAAGAAATTCTCACAAAAAACTGCGACAAGTAAATTTGTCGCAGTTTTTTATTTAGTTTTTTTAACAAGAATATTACGCTGATACTCAAGTTAATAAAAGCGTAAAGATTTCCGTAGGATTGCTTATAAATTACCTAAAATGTAATTCGTCAATTTGGTATATAAATGATATGTTGTGTTTCCGCCATAAATGCCATGATTTTTGTTCGGATAAAAATGTTGGTCAAACTGTTTATCAGTATCATAAAGCCGCAGTAATAGCTCTGCCGAATTTTGAAAATGCACATTATCATCAGCCAATCCATGGATTAGCAAATAATTTCCTTTCAACTTTTCAACGTGGTTTATTGGCGAGTTATTATCATAGCCATCAGCGTTGTCTTGTGGCAAACCCATATATCTTTCTGTGTAAATAGAGTCGTAATATCGCCAGTTTGTAACAGGCGCAACAGCGATAGCCATTTTGAAAATATCGGCTCCTTTAGTAATGCAAAGCGTTGACATATAGCCACCATAACTCCAGCCAAAAATCCCAATTCTGTTTTTATCGACCCAAGTTTTAGCGGCAAAATATTTGGCGGCTTCTATTTGGTCAATAGTCTCATATTTACCAAGTTGTCCGTAAGTCATTTTCTTAAATTCTTCGCCACGCGCGCCAGTGCCACGATTATCTACCGAGACAACAATGTATCCCTTTTGAGCTAACATCTGATACCAACCATAACGATAATTCCAATTATCAAGAACTGTTTGCGAACCAGGACCTCCGTAAACAAACATAAAAACTGGGTATTTTTTATTTGGGTCGAAATCTTTTGGTTTTATTATCCAACCGTTGAGTTTTACATCTTCACTTGTTTTGAAATCGAAAAACTCAATCGGACTGCAACCGTATTTATTCATGTTCTCGTCAACACGTTCATTATTACGTAACTCACGGATAAGTTTCCCCGATTTATCGTGCAATGTAACATGAGTAGGCTCGTTGATGCTGGAATAAAAACTAATGTAATATTTAAACCCATTGCTAAATTCGATGTTCGTTGTTCCATCTTTTTTGTTGAGGCGTTTCTTTTTCTTACCTTTCATATTTATCGAAAAAACACCACGCTGCATAGGAGTTGGCTCTGCCGACTGGTAATAAATACGCCCGTCCTTTTTGTCAACACCAAGAATACTAATCACGTCCCACTCGCCTTTTGTGATTTGTTGCTTTTCTTTTCCATTTATGTCGAATAAATAGATGTGCATATAGCCATCTTTTTCGCTTTTGAAGAGATACTCTTTGCCGTTATCCAAAAATGTCAACATATCGTCAGAAGGCTCAGTAACATATCGTTTGTTTTTCTCTGTGTAGATAACTTTTGTTTGTCCACTTTCGACATCTGCCATTAGTATATCTAACTGATTTTGAAGACGATTCATACGAAGCATGGATAAAATTGCTGGATTTTTTGTCCATTTAATTCTTGGTATATATTGGTCTGTTTCATTTCCAATATCCATTTTTTTGAACGATTTTTTTGACAAATTGTAAACATGAATCTGAACAGTAGCATTTTTTTCGCCTGCCTTAGGGTATTTAAACTTATACCAATCTGGGTATAAATCGCCGTACATTGTCATATTAAATTGGCGTACATCGCTTTCGTCAAAACGATAAAAAGCGATATTTTTTCCATCTGGCGACCATGCAAAAGCCTTTGAAAAAGCAAATTCTTCTTCGTAAACCCAGTCTGGTGCGCCATTAATAATTTCGTTTTTCTTTCCGTCCGTAGTAACTTGCGCTTCCTCGCCAGAAGATAAGTCTTTTATAAAAAGGTTGTTATCACGTACAAATGCAACTTTAGAAGCATCTGGCGAAAATGTTGCTAATTGTTGTTTGCCATTTTCGGATAAAGCTGTAAGTTTTTTCTTTGCAATATCGTAGATGTAGTAATTTGCCTTGAACGAATGTCGATAAATTTGCTTTGTTCCAACAGTAACAAGCAGTTTAGTCTCGTCGGGACTAAATTCATAATCGTCGATGTCTGTTACACTGTGCTGCAAAGTTGTTAAGTCAATTACAGAGTCGACGATTGTACCTGTTTCGTATTTAAACTTAGCAACCATTTTATTACGAATCAGTGTTGTGTAGTGTTCGCCATCTTGCATCGAGCGTAACCCGTAAACTGAGCGTGCAAAAAATGAGTAAGTTCGCCAAACATCGTCCAGCGAAATGTCTTGAGCTTTTTGACCGAACGCCGGCATTGTCGTAATTACGACAAAAAAAGCAATGAAAAGAGATTTAAAAGCATTCATAAATTCAATTGTTTAAAACAAAATTAATAATATAAAACTTAAATTAAGTATTCTTACAAAAGCATGGTTTGTTCCTAAGTGCCATACACTTTTTAATATTGAGACAAAAATTTACTATTAGGCTGAAAATCAGCAATAAATAGCAAATAATGGTATAGGTTAATCAGGGTTTGTTCATGAAAATTTATCTGTTTTGTCAAACTGTTTGCTACAAAGGCGTTTTGCGGCAGGGATTGTAGTGGTAGCTTGCCGATGTTGGCTTGCGATTTTTGGCTGGCGGGGCAGAGCGACCGAAGGAAGCTCCTGCGCCGACATTGCCAAAAACGCAAGCCACAAGGCAACTACAAGCGAAAAGCCCGATAAGCCGCCATCAAAAAAATATTTTTTATGAACAAACTTTGATAGGTAATGGAAAATTAATAATTAATAATTAATAATTTTGCTTACGCTTGATTTAGTTAGGAATTTTAATGGTTTACTTTATTAAATTCATTTTACTACAGAGATATAAAATAATGACTATTTTCGCAATTGATTTTGGACATTTTACGAA
>JAOZMU010000561.1 GCA_029934165.1 Bacteroidales bacterium | reverse complement strand
CAACATCGGCAAGCTACCGCTACAATCCCTGCCGCAAAACGCCTTTGTAGCAAGCAGTTTGACAAAACAGATAAATTTTCATGAACAAACCCCATAATTATAAAGATTTGAATTGATGTAGCTTAAAAGTGGCTTAATATTACAAATGTTCTTTGCAATTTTAGGCTTCAAAGACTAACGATTTAGCAACCCTCCCATGCTATATATTTTAGAACTCCATGGCGAATAATTTTTCGACACTTTTTTTATTGTCAATTCGGTGCTTTCGTCATCGTGCAACTCATCGAAATATAGGAAAAGTGCTGCGCTGATTGCGGCATTCAACTCGCCTGTTACTACTTGTTCTGTTCCTTCTGCTACCACTTCGCCTTTTTTTGCCAGACGTTTACGAATTTGTATTTTCATTATCTTTGGGATAAGCATAAATACAAAATACAATAAAACGAGTGCTATAAAAACAATAGCATAACCCACAAGAGCAGTTGTTATTCCGTCTGCAAAGGCTTGGGGGTTTAAATTTATATCACTTATAATCATAATATTACCAAATTATCAGGTGAATTTATAACGTTTTCCTGAATTGTGTTTTAGGTAAAAAAGCACAGTTTGCTTTGCGGGCAAAACTGTGCATTAATTTTTTTTTATAATGGAATATTTGAGTGCTTTTTAGGCGGATTCAAATCTTTTTTTGTTGCCAAAGTTCGTAGCCCTCGAATTATGCGAAAACGAGTGTTTCTTGGTTCGATGACATCATCAATGAAACCGTATTTGGCTGCTTGATAAGGATTTGCAAACTTTTCTGTATATTCTGCCTCTTTTTTTGCGGCGTATTTTGCTTTCTCTTCGGGGTCTTCAATTTTCTTGATATTTCGACCTTCGAGAATTTCGATTGCGCCTTTGCCTCCCATAACGGCAATCTCAGCAGTTGGCCAAGCGTAGTTGAGGTCGCCACGAAGTTGTTTCGAGCCCATAACATCGTGTGCGCCACCATAGGATTTACGTAGTGTGATTGTAATTTTTGGTACTGTCGCTTCACCATAAGCAAACAATAATTTCGCTCCATGAATGATGATTCCGCCATATTCTTGTATGCTACCGGGCAAAAATCCGGGAACATCGACAAGCGTAATAATTGGCACATTGAAGGCATCGCAAAAGCGAACAAAGCGTGCTGCTTTACGTGATGCATCAATATCCAAAACACCAGCAAGATAATTTGGCTGGCTGGCAATAATACCCACCGGCATTCCATCGAATTTTGCAAAACCTACTACAATATTTTTTGCATAATGACGATGAAACTCTAAAAATTGTTCGCCATCAACAATTGTGTAAATAATGTCCTTTACGTTGTATGGCTGATTCGGATTTACGGGAATAATATCATTCAATTCATCGTCCAATCTGTCAGCAGGGTCAGAGCATTCTGTCTGCACAGGCTCTTCTAAGTTGTTTTGTGGCAAATATTCCAGTGTCTTACGGATAAGCATAAGTCCTTCGTCTTCATCGTCGGCACGGAAATGTGCAACTCCCGATTTTGTAGCATGAACGGTAGCTCCACCAAGGTCTTCGACAGAAATATCTTCGCCGGTTACAGTTTTCGTAACTTTTGGACCCGTCACAAACATATAGCTTGTTTTATCGCTCATGATGACAACATCTGTCAACGCCGGCGAATAAACCGCACCACCTGCACATGGTCCAAAAATAGCCGAAATCTGCGGAATAACGCCGGAAGCCATAATGTTGCGCTGGAAAATTTCTGCATATCCCGCCAAACTCATTACACCCTCTTGGATACGCGCTCCACCACTATCGTTGATACCGATTACTGGCGCACCGACTTTCATCGCCTGGTCCATCACTTTGCATATCTTCAGCGCAAACGTTTCCGAAAGCGAACCGCCAAAAACCGTAAAATCTTGCGAAAATATGTAAACAACTCGTCCATCGACAGTTCCGTGCCCTGTTACAACTCCATCGCCAAGAAAAGTGGTTTTTTCCATGCCAAAGTTGGTGCAACGGTGCGAAACAAACATGTCAAATTCCTCAAAACTTCCCTCGTCAAGCACCATGTCAATTCTTTCGCGAGCCGTATAACGTCCCTGAGCATGTTGTTTCTCAATACGTTTAATTCCGCCGCCTAATCGTGCTTGTTCGCGTAATTCTATTAATTTTCTTATTTTATCTTGACTACTCATATAAAAATAAATTGGAATTTTGCGCAATTATTTTGTTCATTATCAAACTTTTAGAAGTGAAAATAATGTGAAAACAAAACAAAAACCTAAATTATTATTTAATTGTATTCGCTAACCTTATTTCTTTCCGCAAAATTCGGTTAAAACACCAAGCGTTGACTTTGGGTGTAAAAAACCAATCTTCAATCCCTCTGCCCCCGAACGTGGTGTTTTATCAATCAGCCGGACACCTTTTTCTCCTGCCTCTTTCAAAGCATCGGTTACATTATCCATTGCAAATGCAATATGATGAATCCCTGCTCCTTTTTTCTCAATAAATTTACCAATTGGTCCGTCTGCGCTTGTAGATTCGAGCAACTCTATTTTTGTCTCTCCGACCATAAAAAACGCTGTCTTAACTTTTTGGTCAGCAACCTCTTCGACTGCATAACATTCTAAACCAAGAACTTCTTCATAATACTTTGTAGCCTCCTCAAGGTTGGTTACTGCGATACCGATGTGTTCGATGTGTGTTGGCTTCATCTGAAGTTTATTTTAAGAATATAATATTAAAGAATGATTTTGATTAATAGGAGTGCAAAAGTATGAAATTATGATGCGCTAAATATGACTTTTATCACAACTTTTGCGTGTTTCACAACATATTTACAGAGTTGGTTCATAAAAAATCAATTCACATTGAAAAAGAAATATTTATATGTTTTTTTGGGCGGCTTCGGGCTTTCCGCTTGTAAGTACTCTTACAAAAGTTCTTACGTTTTTTTATTAACCTAAGTTGTTAATTCACAGCTTAAACGTTTCATAAAAAATAGG
>JAOZMU010000560.1 GCA_029934165.1 Bacteroidales bacterium | reverse complement strand
TCTGCATCTGCAATAGCTTGATATTCAAGGTGTTATTAAAGTCAGAAACTTGAGTTTATGACTATCGTAACTTTTGTCCAAAGTCTAATAAGCTGCATAAAATTGAGCCACACAGAGGCAATGGCTCTATATTGGTATTCTGTTATCAGTTACAACACTTGTTAAAGTCCTATTTTCGCATCATTGGTAGCCGTGTGCGTCGTTTGCCATCAAACATAAAAAAGGCGTTTGCAATTGTTGCTGCCGTCGGGACGAGCCCAATTTCGCCTACACCTTTTGCGCCATAAGGTCCGTGTTGGTCTTTTACTTCGACACCAAGAACGACAATATTTGGTGTTTCGTGCGCACGTAAAACTTTGCAATCTCGCAATTTATCACTTATAAGTCGTCCTTCTTTCATAGGTAAATCTTCGGTTAAAGCATAACCAGTACCCATGTGTACAGCTCCTTCAACTTGTCCTTCAAAAAGCATCGGGTTCATTATTTTTCCGACATCGTGAGCAGCATAAATGGTGTCGATGTTGCCTTTGTCGTCTAATACGCATAGCTGTGCAGCGTAACCATAAGAATAATGCGTAATTGGTTCATCGGCTTTTGCGCCCGGTTTTGTTGTCCAATCGCATATCCACCTGCCTTTGTAAACATTGCCGGCAAGGTCTTTAATCGTCTTACCTTCAAGGTCTTTGCGGATTTTTTTGCTTGCATCAATCACCGCATTTCCAACCAGAGCTGTTGCCCGCGACGAAGTTGTCATGCCGGTTTTTATTTCGGCATTTGTGTCAACACGAATCTCGATAATTTCTGGTTTTATGCCCAGTTCGTTGCAAAGCGTTTGCAAAGCCATGTTGTGAACGCCTTGCCCCATTTCTGTCCAACCATGTTCGAGAAGTATGTGGTTTTCTGTTTTTATGTGTATTTTTACGTCCGAAAAATCTGCCATACCATTGCCGACACCAGAATTTTTTATTGCGCAGGCAATGCCACTATATTTTGCATTTTCGTAGTATGGTTTCAGTTTTTCGAGGCAAGCTCTAATGCCTACTCCAAAAACTTTTTGCCCAGTCGAAGTACGCAAACCATCTACAAGTGCATTGTCGTAGCGAAATTGCCAACGGTCGAAGCCTCCTTTTTCGCAAAGCTCGTCGATACAAGCCTCTATCGCGAAGGAAACTTGATTTGCACCAAAGCCACGCATTGCACCGCAGGGAATATTATTTGTGTAAACGGTTTTTGCTTCGATGTCTGAAACGGGAACAAAATAGCCCGCAGTTGCATGACCAGCAACACGTTCGAGGACTTTTGTGCCAACGGAAGCATACGCTCCAGTGTCGCCGACTGCCCTGAGTTTTATTGCCGTAAGTTTTCCGTTTTTGTCTGCTCCAAGTTCAATATCCATGAAGACAGGATGACGTTTTGGGTGCATTCTGATGGATTCTTCGCGCGTAAGCGACAGTTTTACAGGTTGTTGCAAAAGAAATGCAAACAAAGCAGCATGACCCTGAACACTCAAATCTTCTTTGCCACCAAATCCGCCACCGTTTGGAACAAGTGTTACGCGAACTTTTTCGGGGTTAATATTCAGAATTTCAGATATTTGACGTTGGTCTTCGTAAATGCCTTGACCTTGCGAAATTACTTCGATTCCATCGTCTTTTGGCAACCCAATTGCGGCTTCAAACTCAAGAAAAGCATGCTCAATGCGCTGAGTTTCATAGTGTCCCTTGGTTGTGAATGCCGATTTTGCAAAAGCTTCTTTTGCATTGCCACGCTTGATGATGCAGTTTTCGAGAAGGTTGGAGCGGTTGTGAACCGTTATTTCGTCTTTCAAGGCTTCAAAAACATCTGTAACAGGCTGTAATTCTTCGTATTGCACTTCGATTAATTCGACAGCCTTTCGTGCTGTTTCTTCGTCGGTGGCAACAACGCCTGCAAGTACATCGCCAATGTAGTTTGTTGTTGCTCCCTCGGAAATCATTACTTCCCAATCTCTGAAAATCAGACCAATAGTGCGTTGTCCGGGAATGTCTTTTGCCGTGAAAACCTGTTTGACACCGTCGAGTTTTTTGGCTTTGCTGGCATCAATAGAAATGACTTTTGCACGCGGAAAATCGCTGAATTTCAATGCGCTATGCAATAATCCTTTTATTTTTATGTCGTTGACAAAATCGCGTTTCCCGATAGCTGTTTCATAAGCATCGTATTTTGGGTGAGATGTGCCAATTTTTCCGTCAGTCTTTCGTATTTCTACGCTTTTATTTTCTTTTAAGGCAGTGGCAGCGGCAAGAACTCCATTTTCGATTTTCTTGTAACCTGTACATCTGCAAAGATTTGGGCGTATTGCTTTGCGAATTTCTTCGATTGTTGGCGATGGATTGTTGGCAAGCAAAACTTTTGTGCGCATGACAAATCCGGGCGAGCAAAAGCCACATTGCACTGCGCCCTCGTTGACAAAACTTTTGGCGATAATGTCTCGAATATTTTCAGGTATTCCTTCGAGTGTAAATATGCTGGCATCTTGCAGGTTTCGCATTTTTACGGTGCAAGCCATTCGTGCTTTTCCGTTGATTTCTACTGTACAAGCACCGCAAACACCTTGTTCAGAGCATCCGTCTTTTGGCGAAGTGATTTCTTTTTCGTTGCGAAGAAAACCGAGTAATTTTTTTTCGGGGTTGCCATCGTAGGCAATTTTTTCGTTGTTGAGAGTAAATCCTATCATAATTGAATGTATTGATTTGTAAGGGATACTGATTAAAAATTGGCAATTGCTTGAAAATAAGGATTTTATGTAATCCGAAAAGTAAAAATTTAACCTAATTTAGTGTAAGTTAACAAAGATATAAAAATTGCAACGAAAAATGAAACCCGCTTGGTTTGATTTCAGTCATTGCTTGGCGATTTAGTGCCAGTAAGTTTTACAATAAAAATGAAGTATCTGCCTAATGAATAAGACACATTAGCGCGAGTGAGCAAAAATAGCGTTCCTTTTTGTATCATAGAAGCCAACTGAAGTTGGCTGATAG
>JAOZMU010000559.1 GCA_029934165.1 Bacteroidales bacterium | reverse complement strand
GCCTGATTTAGTTTTAGTTAGGAATTTTAATGGCTTACTTTATTAAATTCATTTTTCTAAGACCTATTTTTTATGAAACGTTTAAGCTGTGAATTAGCAACTTAGGTTAATAAAGCAGAAGCACTTTTGTAAGAGTACTTATTAGAACGAAGATTAAATTAACCGATTCCATTATTTGCTGTTTGTCGCTGATTTTCAGTCAAATAGTAAATCGTTGTCTCAATGTTAAAAAGTGCATGGCACTTAGAAAAATCGTGCGTGTTTTAGCGTGATTTTAGGAGAAATTGAGTACTTTGGAGAAATAAGTGCATAGTGCTATTTGTTAGAAGTTGTATGTAGCTTATTTTGACACACAAACTTAAATATCAATTCTATGCGAAAAATACTTTTACTATTTATCGTTATATTATTAAATTCGCTGAACCTAAATGCTCAAGATAAATTTCTTGATAGTTTAATAAACCGAGCAAATAATACAAATCAGGATAGTATAAAAATATCTATTTACCGTCAGATTTATATTTATCAACAGATAAATAATCCACAGATAGCTATTTTTTTTGCTGAAAAAGTTTTTGAATTAGCTAAGGAGAATCACAACGCAAAATCTCAATGTTTGGCTTTAAATGCAATTGGTATCATCTTAACACAAACAGGGAAAAAAGATAGTGGTTCGATTGTCTTACAAAAATCTTTGCATATTGCAGACAGTATTCAATATTTATATGGAATAGCTGAAAATCTTTGTTATTTTTCAAGAATACATTTTTTAAGCGATAATTATGATTATGCTATTGGTAAGGCAGAGCAAGCGTTAGAAATTTTCATTCAGTTAGATAGTACAAAAAATATTCCGAGCTGCTATAATGCAATAGGAAATGCTTATAAGGATATGGGAAATGCTTATAAGGATATGGGAATGACTGAAAATGATAGCATTAAAAAGCATAAATGTTATGATTTATCGCTGGAAAATTATTTCAAAGCGTATGAAAACGAAATGAAATTAAGCAAAAAATCGGTATTTTTGGCAAATGTTGCTAACACATATATTCAACAAAAAAGATATAAATTAGCATTAAAAAACTCAACAAAAGCTGTTCTACTTGCAGAAAAGTCTAAAAATAATTATGCACTTTCTTATACTTATTTAATCAAAGCTTCGAGTTTGAATTTATTGAAAAAGAACAAAAATGCCGCTAAATATTTTAAGAAAAGTAGAAAATATGCTGCAAAAATAAAAAATAAATTTTCTATATTATGGGCAACCAAAGGTTTAATGGATGTTTATCGAGATTTAGGACTTTTTGAAGAAGCTTTTATTGAAAGTAATAAATATATTGAATTGAAAGATAGTTTGTTCGTTTTAGATAAACAAAAAATTATTAATAACATAGAAATCAAATATTTAACAAAAGAAAAGGAACAAGAAAACAAAAAACTTTTATTAGAAAAAAAGCATAACCAACAAGTTATTTTTCGTGGTGTAATAGTCATTATATTAATGGCTTTTTTATTGACGATAGTATTTTTTCTTTTTGTTAAGAAACGAAAAGCAGAAAAACGAGTTTTAAAATTGCTTTCCGAACTAAAAGAAAGTAAAAGTAAATTAAGTATTATTTTTGAAAAATCCATAGAAGGTATTTTTGTTGTTTTAAACTCAAAAGTTATTTTTGCTAACCCACAGACTTGTAAACTATTAAAGTGTAATTTGCAAAATATTTTAGGCAAAAATCTGATAGATTTTATTTACGAAGAAGATAAAAACATGATTACAACAGAATTTCTAAGTAAATTGGAAAAAGATAATTTTATAGTAGAATATCAATCTCGTTATGTAAATTTCGATAACGAAGTGAAATGGGGAAATGTCAATGCAGCTCGCATTTTTTGGGATAACCAAGAAGCAAGTTTAATTTTTTTTACTGATGTTACGGATAGAAAAGAAGCCGAAAATAGAATTATTCTACAAACAAAAGTGCTGAAGAAAAAAAATGACCAAATTAGCATTCAAAACGAGGAATTAAATCAATATGCTCATGAATTAAATACAACAAACGAGGAATTAAACACGACTTTAGAGCTTGTAAATGAGCAAAAAACAAAAATAGAAGATTCACATAAACACATAAAAGATAGTATCAATTATGCCAGTCGGATACAAAATGCAATTTTGCCAAGTTTAGATATTTTTGAACAAGCAACAGACGATTATTTTGTGTTTTTTAAACCTCGTGATGTCGTCAGTGGCGATTTTTATTGGACAAAACAGATAGACGAATATTTTATTTATGTAACCGCAGATTGTACTGGTCATGGTGTTCCGGGAGCTTTTGTTAGTATGTTGGGCATTTCTTTACTGAATGAAATTGTGAGTAAAAATGAAATCACTCAACCAAATTTTGCTTTAAATCTTTTACGCGATGAAATAAAAAAATCTTTGAACCAAAAAGGAGAGAATATTGATGAAAATGAAGACGGAATGGATTTGGCTTTATGCGTTATCAACTTAAAAACTAAGGAATTGAATTTTTCTGGAGCAAACAATCCGTTGTATTTAATCCGAAATAATGAGCTAATAGAATTTAAGGCAGACAGACAGCCGATAGGAATTTATATTAAAGAAAAACCTTTTACTAATCACGAATTTCAGCTACAAAAAGGCGATAATCTTTATACTTTTTCTGATGGTTTTATTGACCAATTTGGCGGTAAAAATGGCAAAAAATTTATGAAAAAACGTTTTAAAAAATTACTTTTAAGTATGCAAGAAAAAACAATGTCAGAACAAGAACAAAATCTTGATAATACGTTCAAAAACTGGAAAAATAACCTTCAACAATTAGACGATGTACTTATTGTTGGTGTGAAAGTCTAAAAACATACACTTGACATCACTGTCGGTGTGGCTTCAATTCACACTGACAGTGATGACAATATTTTCCAAATTTTATTAAAATTGTTGACGTAAGTAAAATGAATTTAATAAAGTAAGCCATTAAAATTCCTAACTAAAACTA
>JAOZMU010000558.1 GCA_029934165.1 Bacteroidales bacterium | reverse complement strand
TCTGCAATGGCTTGATATTCAGGGAGGTATTGAAGTCAGAAACTTGTGTTAATAATTTTGCTTACGCCTGATTTAGTTTTAGTTAGGAATTTTTTTGGATTAGTTTATTTTTAATCTTTCACTAAGAGAATTTACAACAAATTAATAAAATAAAAATGTCAAAATTAAAATCCTCATGGTTGGTCATCATTTCTGTTCTACTTTTCGACCAAATTATTAAAATATGGATAAAATCAACAATGGTAATCGGCGAAAACTACAAAGCCATTGGCGATTGGTTTGTAATACATTTTACCGAAAACAATGGAATGGCTTTTGGTATGGAGTTTGGCGGCGAATATGGCAAATTATCTTTGAGTATTTTTCGTATAATCGTCGTTATAATTATTGGCTTTTACATTCGCCGAATGATTCGTTCCGATGCTCATAAAGGGTTTATAATCAGCATATCGCTAGTATTTGCAGGTGCTTTGGGTAATATTATCGACAGTACAATTTATGGTGTTATTTTCTCGCATAGTTACAACCAAGTCGCTACGTTTTTGCCCGAAGGAGGCGGATATGCCGGCTTTTTACACGGTCGCGTTGTCGATATGATTCACATGCCAATTCTGAAAGGTACATTTCCTTCTTGGATACCATTTTGGGGTAATGAAAATTTCATATTTTTTCGTCCCGTTTATAACATAGCCGATGCTGCAATAACGACTGGGATTGCAATTTTAATAATTTTTCAAAAACGTTTCTTTATAGAAGAAGATAACACAGAAATAGCAAATTCTACAAAAGCGTAAGAACTTTTGTAAGAGTACTTAGTTTTTGTGTTTGGTAAAAGGAAAAGTTTTAATAATAAAAATCAGTATTGACCAGTGTTCCTATCATCGCAAAATTGAAGCACAGATAAGACTGATTTTCACAGATTTATATTTTTCAATAATAATCGACGCTTTTATAGTTGTTATCAGCACAGTAAATTTCCAGATAAATTTCATTCATTTTTGATGCAAAAAAAACAGGCGTAAGCAAAATGCTCAACACCTGTTTTTTTTTTGTAGTAATCTTTTATTTAAGTAGGTACGTAAAGATGGTTGCCATTTCTTTTCTTGTTGTTATTAACTTAAAAATCAGCATAATACGTTTTCTTATTAATAATAATATTTTCTTATCGAGCCATTGCTGCCTCAATTTCTTCGACAGTTTTTGGAATATTTTTCCCAAGAATACGATAACCATCTTCTGTTACAAGAACATCGTCTTCGATGCGGATTCCACCAAAATCTTTATATTCGTCAACTTTCTCATAATTAATGTATTCCATAAATTTTCCGTCTGCACGCCATTTGTCAATAAGTGCTGGAATGAAGTAAATACCTGGCTCGACAGTCAAAACAAATCCTTTTTCAAGTCGTCGTCCCATGCGTAGATATGCCAATCCAAATTGTTCTGCACGAATAGTTTCTGCATTGTAGCCAACATAGTTTTCGCCAATATCTTCCATGTCATGAACATCTAAGCCAATCATGTGTCCTAGTCCGTGTGGAAAAAACATTGCGTGTGCACCAGCTTTGACAGCTTCTTCAACGTTTCCTTTCATCAGCCCGATTTCTTTCAAGCCTGTTGCAATTATTTGCGCCGCTTTCAAGTGAATATCTCGATTTAAAACGCCAGGACGCATTGCCTCAATACATTCGGTTTCGGCACGGAGAACTATTTCGTAAATCTCGCGTTGTTTTTGCGTAAATTTACCACTTACCGGAAAAGTCCTCGTAATATCTGTTGCATAACTCATTGTTGACTCTGCTCCTGCGTCAATCAATAAAAGGTCGCCATTTTGCATTTTATTACCATGGTAATGGTTGTGCAATGTTTCGCCGTTGACAGATAAAATTACTGGATATGCAACTGTTCCGCCGTGTTGCATAGAGATTCCTTCCATTAACCCAGATATTTCGCGCTCGTATTTTCCGGCAGTTATAGCTTTCAACGCTGCATCGTACATTTTACATGTAACGTTAGTTATCGTATTTTCCATTTCGATAACTTCGCAATCATCTTTGACAGAGCGTAATTTTACGACTGCATTTATTAATTCTTCAGAGACATAATTTGCAATATTTGCATGATTAATACCCAAAAGATTTTCTAATTGCAGCTTACGCTCGGCGCGATACGGAGCAAGAAAATGAATTTGACGAGATTCTAAAATGGCTTTTTTCACTGCTTCGTCGAGCGATGCAAGCGGTTTTGTTTTTGCAATTCCAACGTTGGCGCAGGTATCGGTCAATTTTGGCTGTGGTCCCATCCAGATAATATCATCTAAATTGATATCGTTTCCGTAGATGAGTTCTTCGCCTGAATCAATATCAACAACTCCGACCAAGTTTGGCAAATTCAGCCCGAAAAAATATAAAAACGTGCTATCCTGACGAAAATGATAAGTATTTGCAAGATAATTCATTGGGCTTTCGGTGTTTGCAGGTAGCAAAACCAAACCACAATTCATTTCTGCTTGTAGCTTTTTTCGTCGCTCGACATATACTTCTTTCTTGAACATAGTGAATTATTAATTAAAAATTAAAAATTGGCTTACGCCTAAATAAGTTGGAGCTTAAAGATAATAGACACTTTAATTGCTGTTATTGACCTGAATATCAATGCAATATAATTTTCAATAAATAGCTTTAAATGCTTACTTTAAACCCACGATTTTAAACACAGAAATCAAACTTTTTAACTGCTCGGCTTGTGCAGATAATTCTTCTGCCGATGCAGACATTTCTTCTGCCGATGCAGCATTTTCGTTTGTTATTTCTGTCAGTTGTTGAATTGAAATATTAATATTTTCAACTCCGCTTTGTTGTTCTTTTCCTGCTGAAACAATGTTATTTACAAGTTCTGCACTTTTTAGAATTTCCGGAATTGCTGTCTTTAATTTTTCACCTGCAATTCTCGAAATATCTTGTCCGTTTTTAGATAATTTTGTTATTTCATCTGATGCAATTTTTGTTTTATCGGCAAGTTTTCGTA
>JAOZMU010000062.1 GCA_029934165.1 Bacteroidales bacterium | reverse complement strand
GTTTAAGCTGTGAATTAACAACTTAGGTTAATAAAAAGCGTAAGAACTTTAGTAAAAGTACTTATAAGTACTTTTACTAAGCTCTTTTAAAATAAAAAAATCGGCATATTTCATAGCCAGTGAATAAAGGTTACATTTTGAAACGTTGTTTGAAAAGAAAAAGACCTTAGTAATGGAAAATTAATAATTTTGCTTACGCCTGATTTAGTTTTAGTTAGGAATTTTAATGGCTTACTTTATTAAATTCATTTTACTTATTTAAAAAGTCTGAAGCGTTTTTCTTACAGTTGCTAATTATTTCATATTGCAGTTTGTGTCAGTATTTTGTATGAAAACCAAAACGGCTTGAAATTTTATTTTAGCCAAGTTTTTCCGCTTTATTGAACCATTACAATGTTCTGATAATAACCACCTGTTGCTATTTAGTATTAAACTTCCTTTGGGTGTTTGTTTTGCCAAACGTTGCGTTGGCAGCCAAAAGGCATAGTGTTTACTGCGCATATATGAAAGATGTACTTATTTGATTAATTTTGAGGCAATATTCAGAATCTTGTATGGAACATCATCGTGGTCGCATATTGGCGTATAGTTTTCTGCCAAAATAACCTCTTGACCGGCATAATTTATCGTTGTTTTCAATTGAACAGATTTGCCTTTTAGTAAGTCATTCCATAGTTTTTCATAATTATTTGTTGATGACAATTTCGGGTTCAAAAAGCTAATGTGCTGTCCGGCAATCTGCTCGTTTCGTAGTCCGATTGTTTCTTCAAACATTTCATTTACATGAGTATAAATTCCATCTATGGAAAATTCTGACACAAGAAATAACGCATCTAATGCAGAGATTATTCCGGCAAGTTCGGTTTCTCGCCTTGCCGATTCTTCTTGTGTAGCTTGCAGTTCTTCTAAGTTTTGGCGCATTTCTTCTTCTTGGGCAGACATTTCGTCGGATTGTAGCTGCGATTGTTCCAAAAGCTGCGATGTTTGGTCGTTTGTATTCACCGACTGCAAGGTAGAAGCAATGCTCTCTGCAATTTCTTCGGCGAATTTAATCTGAAAATCCTCGAACTTGTTGAAGGTTGCAATTTCTAAAACGCCAAACAATTTCTCATCTGTAATTAGCGGAATAAACACCAACTGGCTTGGCTGGGCTTGTCCAAATCCAGAAGAAATATCAATATAATTGTCCGGAACTTTCTTTATGTGAACTGTTTGCATTTCTAAGGCACAAGAACCAATTAATCCTTCGCCCATCAAGACCGTCGATTCGATATATTTTTGTCTATCGTACGCAAAAGACGCAATGAGTTTCAAAACATCTTTATCTTCGCTATTTTTTTGGGAAATGAAAATGCCGCCAATTTTGGCATCCATATATTCAACTAACTCTGAGATAATGTTATAGGATAATTCTTCGAGGTTTGTCCGTTGCCTAAGAAGGTCCGAAAATTTATTTATACCTTGCGAAATCCATCTGCGTTTTTCGTCCTCAATACTGCGTTTATTTTCCTCTATCTTAGCATTTTGCAGGCTATTTCTCATATTGATAAGCGAGTTGCCAAGTTGGTCTTCGGTGCCAAGAGGAGTAAATTTTTTGGTAAATTCGGAATTGCCAATCGCCGTAGCAAACGAAGTAGCACTTCTCAGACCACTAACTACTTGATTAATAATGTCGCCAATGTCTTTTAGCTCGTCTTCGTTAGTAAACAGAATTTCGCTTTTTGGCAAATGCCCAGTTTTTATTCTGTTAATATGTTTTTTTAATAAATCTATTGGCTTTAAAACGCTTAACTGAAAAAGCCAAATAGCAAACAGAGTTATACTAATTATCAATATACTAATCAATAAAAAAGCTCCAAATGCAGAATTGCGCGAACTTTCTTTTTTCCTATCTAAAATACCTGTTAGCGTCCGAAATTTTTGGTCGATTTTGTTTTTATGGGTCAGTAATTTAGTTCTAAGTCCATCTTCGGTAGTGTACCCAATTTGCCTATCAATTTCTACTAATTGTTTGAAGAGAAGATAATAGGTATCTAGTCGTCCAAGAAAAATTTGGCTTACATTTGCTGCTGAATCACTGCGTATTATCCGCGACATACGACGAACTTTTGCAGTAAAATCGCTTACTGTTAATGGTTCTTTTTGTAGTATATATTCGTATTCAATTTGCCGCAGTCGATATAATTGATTTTTAATTGTTGTGTCATTTGTTGCCACAAGCACTTGATTAAACTTTACTGTAAGAGCCGACAAAATGCCGTATTCAAAGTTGCCCCTGTGTTTAAGTTTTTTGAGAATATCCAAAGAGAACCGCTCGATTTTTGTTGAATAAGTTAAAATATCGAGCATGTGGGTATTTATACTTAACTCACTAGATAATTGATGCTCAACCAATTTGGCAATCAAAGAGCGCATTTTTTCGAGCATGGCGGTGTAGTTTATGATAGTTTGCGTTTTTCCGGTTCGGAAAAATTCTGGATGCTCGATTGACGACACAAATGCCTGGCTATAATTAGTCATTGCAACATTAAATTTCAGATTTGCTTCTTTAACTTCCGAAATATAATTGCTCTGGGTTATAAGAATTTGACTAAAGAATTTTCCTAATCCAAGTGTCGAAACGCCTGCAAGTAATACTAAACAAATTATTATAAGGAATTTATGTTTTATTTTTAATTTAGAAAGACGTATCATAAGTCCTAAATTGAAATTAGTGGTGAGAATAAATCTCTTTGTTGAATTGAAAATTTTTATTTACGTATCCTAAGCAGATAGTGCTATTTATTACGAATTGTATATAGCTTATATTCAAGTTAATAACAATCCGAAAAAGTCGCGATTATTTTTAATCGTAATGTCGTAAGACCTATTTTTTTATGAAACGTATTAGCTGGTTGTTAGCAACTTACGCTAAAAAAACGGACGAACTTTTCTAAGAGTACTTGTTTATAAGTTCCTATTTGATATTACAAGAATTTTTCTTACTTCAAATTTGCGACATAATACCGGAATATAGTTTTCGACAATCAAAACATGGTTTCCTTGTACCTTGATATTACGCAAAAAAGATTTGCTTTTTCCGTCCAAAACTTCGTCCCAAACAACACTGTACGTCATCAAATCATCTTCGGAAAGCGGAAACATATCGCTGAGAACCAAATCTTCAAGGTCTGCCTTATCGACATTGTATAATTGTAAAAAACGTTGATTTGCTTCTATAATCACTCCATCTGTGTCCAGCTCTGCAACAGACATTGTAGCCATCAAGCTGTCAATAACACTCAGATATTCTTCCCTGATAGTAATACATTCCGTCTCGTTTTTCTGCCTATTTGTTTCGGCATCTTGCATCTTCTTCGAGATTTTCTGATTTAATTCTACATGAGTTTCTAACTCTTTCTCAAGCTCTTTTTCTTTTGTAATATCGGTTGCAATATTAAGTATTTTATACACCTTTTCATTACTATTAAAGATGGGAGTAAAAATCTCATTTAACCAAATATTTTTCCCATTTATAAGATTTGCCTGATGAATTTTTTGCTGTATAACACCATTTTTTAAATTTTGCCAAAACATAGCATAGCCATTAGGATATTCACTCTTTGAATTTATATTCGCATAATCACGATGATAGCGTCCGATAGCCATTTTAGATGTCATACTAAAAACCGATAAATAATTATCGTTGATGTGTAAAACTTGTCCGTCAATATCAAATTCCTGAATTATTGATGAGTCATTGAGTGCCTTTACAAAACCCTCCATTTCAAGCTGGCGGGTATATGACTCTTCTTGTGTAGCTTGCAGCTCTTCCATATTTTGCCGCATCGCTTCTTCCTGCGATACCATTTGCTCCGATTGGCGACGAGCTTGGTTTAGTAGGTGTTGTGTCTGGAAATTAATTTGCGCCGAGTTTAGTGTGGCTGCAATGTTTTCGGCAATACGTTCGATAAATTCTATTTCGTGTTTTTGCGAAATTTGGAAAGATGCCAGTTCTAGCACTCCCATAATTTTATCTTCCGTAATTAGTGGAACAATAATCAAACTTGTTGGCATTGTTTTCCCTAGTCCAGAAGTTATTTCCATGTAGTCATCGGGTACTTTGGTCATGAAAATCGTCCTGCGTTCAACAGCGCACACACCAACTAAACCTTCGCCCATCTCAATGTTTTTCGATAAGTGTTTACGCCTATTATATGCGTAAGACGCAATAAGATTCAAAACGTTTTCTTCCTTATCATAAAGAAAAATACCACCCTGATTTGCGTTTAAATACTTAATAAGATTACTCGTAATATTGTATGCTAACTCGTTAATATCGTCAATATTTTGCCTCAAAATATCACTAAATTTTGCCAATCCTTGGGTTGTCCAGTTTCTTTTTTGGTCTTCTTCCATGCGGTTCTGTTCTGTTTTACGGGCTTTTAATAAACTTCCACGCATATCTACTAGTGCATTTCCAAGCATATCGTTGTCGCCAGAAGAATTAAATTCTGTATCAAGTTTCCCTTTCCCAATATTTAGCGCAAATTCGGCAGTTTTCGTAAGCCCTTGCTTCAACAAATTTACTTGTTTCAACATCTCATTAATTTCATCGTTAGATTTAAGGTTAAAGCGGCTAACTTTTTTATAATCACCGCTTACAAGTTTTTTCAACGAGCCGATTGTTTCGTCTAGCGGAACGGTTATTTGTCCGGCTATATAATAAATGAGTAAAATCAGCAATGCCATACCAAGCAACCCTCCAATAAATAGGATTAGTGTACCCGAGTTTGCATCTTCCACAATTCTATCCACAGGCACTACTATACCTAAAGACCAAGGAGTTCCGGTGTTGCCAATCGTAACAGGAACGAAAGAAATGTATGTTTTGGACGATTGAGGAAGCAATCTGTCAGTGAAATCGAAAGAAACGCCTTTGCGAATATTTTTCATTATTTTATATCGCTTTTCAAGCTCCGGATAGGCGTAAGAAAAAGGCATTCCGGCTAGTTTGTTATCCGAATTGACAATAAAATTTCCAGAGTTAGAAACTAAAAAACCATAGCCGGTTTCATAGAGTTGTAATGTATCGACCATTTCATGTAATTCGCTCATATTTAGGTCTATACCAATAACCCCGGTAAATCTTCCAGCTCGCTTTATCGGGACAACAATTGATGTTTGTAGAATAGAGTCTGCCTCCTCGTTATAAAAATGATGAAAATATGGTTCCGTAATTATCTCTCTATTAGATTGTTTTGAGATTGAATAATGGTCTTTCTCAACGGCTATATCCGCCAAAATTCGTCGCTCTTTAACTTCTTCGCCAGCTCGCTGATAACTAATCGTAAAATACCCGCGTTTCCGACCAGTATCATCTATTTTGTCATCAAGATTATCTATCGAGTATGGCTCCCATATTGTCCAAATTGATGCGTAAGAAGGTGTTGCGAGTAAAATATTTTTCAGATAACCACTAAAAACCCAACGTCGCTCGGACTCCGGAATGTGCTCATATCCCTCAAACGATTGCATTAATGTTCTTGCGGCATCAAGCGACACATCTAATTCGCTACGTATTTTATTTGCGTAGTCAGATGCAACAACCTTCGCATTTGCCCGAGCTGTTTTTATTGCCTTGTTCGTCGATGCAAAAGAAATATATGCAACAAGTGTCGCAATGATAATAAACGAACTCAGGCTAATCAATATTACCAATTTCCATCTCAAAGACTTGAATGCAAGCCTTTTAAATAGAAAATCTATTTTTTTCTTATGCTTATTATTTAGCATTGTTGTCATCGGTGTAATTTAGTGATAAGTACTCTTACAAAAGTTTTTTCCGCTTTTTATTAACGTAAGTTGCTAATTCATAGCTTAAACGTTTCCTAAAAAATAGGTCTTAGACCTTAGATAAATCTTTAGCTTCAATGTTTATCTTTGTGATTGTTGAGAAATTTGTTCATAAAAAAATATTTTTTGGAGCGGCTTATCGGGCTTTTCGCTTGTCGTTGCCTCGTGGCATTGCGTTTTTGGCAATATCGGCGCAGGAACTTCCTTATGTCGCTCTGCTAAAATTAACTTGTATAAGTTGGAAAAAAGCAAAAACGTATCCTATAAAAACTGTCGAAGACTGCGCTACAATCCCTGCCGCAAAACGCCTTTGTAGTAAGCAGTTCGACAAAATAGAAAATTTTTCAGGAACAAAATCCGGTCTAATTTAGTTAATTTGATACAGTTCCTTATTTCTTGTTTTTCAAGCGATTAAGTTGCTGCTTAGTTACTACAATTTCTTTTTTTATCCTATCGTTGCCACAGATATTTTCGTCTTGATGTAACTGCGTCAAGTCAATTCCAATACAATAAATCTTGACAATTTCTTTGTCCGAATTGAAGATAGGACTAAAAACCATCGGCACAAAAACCTTTTGCCCATTGCGATTGACAAAAATTTGCTCCTGAATTTGCCTGCCTTGTTTTAGGGTATTTACGAATGTTTCATCGAAATTTATCTTTTCAAATATCTCAAGCGCATCAATTTTTTGTCCTACAAGATTTTCGCCTTTTTGGTCGAACATCAAATCGAAGGTTTTGTTAGAACGAATTACTTTTCGGTTTTCATCTACTTCTAAAACACTAGCCAAAGACGAAAGACTGCCCACAAGTCCCTGAATTTCGGAACTATAATTTTGTATTTGTCCTTGAATATTTTTAAGCTCATCGAGTTTTATACGAAGTTTAGTTTCTATTTTATGAAACTCTTTTTTATCTTTTTGTGCCTCGATTTCCATTTGCTTGGCAGCACTAACATCTTGTCCCAAAAAGACAATTCTTTTTAACTCTCCATCGTCATCATAAGTTGGTGTGTAAGTGGCTATTAACCATAGTTCATCTTTGTTTTTCGTTATGCTGCGAACTATGTCTTGATACACCTCGCCGGAACAAATTTTCTTCCATGCAGCTTCAAATTCTTCGATGTCGTTATCCGAAACAAACATTCGTATATTCTTAGAAATAAGCTCAAACTCGCTGTAACCAAGTGCATTACAATAGTTTTGATTAACTTTCAGAATTACGCCTTTTGCATCGTACTCGCCCAACATCATTGTTTTTTCGACGGCATTGGTCAAAACAAGTAAGTTAGCTTGCTCTTTCTGAAGGTTATCCCGAACCTGATTTAATTGCTCAAGATTCTGATAAAGCTCTTCTTTAGCTGCTTGCTGTTGCTCCGATTGATATTCTAATTTTTCTTCTTTTTCCTTGTTTTTGCTAACATCAAGCCCCAAATAAAGAATTTTCGATATATTACCTTCGCTGTCAATTATCGGTATATAAGTCGATGATAACCAGACCGTTCTATCAGAAACGGCAAATTTATGCTCTTGATGAATTACTTGTTTTTTGGCTTTTAATTTATTTACAATAGATTCAAATTCCGAAACTTGCATTTTAATCAAGGGTGCAAATTTTTGTCCTGCCAGTTTGTCGTTTCCTACTATTTGTCCAAAATTAGAATTTGCATTGATAATATTTCCTCCTAAATCGAACTCAGTAGTGCAAGACATCGAACTCAAATTATCCATTATAATATTTATTTCGGCTTGTTGATTTTCTGTATCTCTCTGACATTCAGCCAATTTAACCAGATTTTCTTTTACCTTTCGGTTTTCTGCCAGAGTTTTCTTACTTAGTTTTGCTAATTCTACTTCGGCGTTTTTACGTGCGCTAATATCCGTAGCGACCATAAGGATTTTTTTGTCTGTGCTTGATTTTGCGTGCAAAAAAACATAAGTTTCATCGTACCAAACATCGGTGCCATCGTGCCGTTTTCTCTTAGATTCTACTGTGTTAAAAATTGATATTTCGGTATCTTGCCAAACAACTATAAATTCCGTAATATCAACATTATACAAAGTTTCATAAGTAAGCAAATCTCCATAATGACCGAGTAAAGACTTGCCGTATTTTTCGCTTATTTCAACAACGTTACCTTTATTATCGAAAATGACAGCGTTTGTCGTCTTATAAAGCGCATCTACTTTTGCCTGAAAGTCTTCATCTTTTTGTACCAAAGCATCTTGCGTAGCCATCATCATCTCAAGGTTCTGCATCATCTCTTCTTCGGTAGCTTGCAAATCTACGGTGTTTTTCTTCAATTGCTCTTGTTGTTGCTTGTTTTCGGTGATGTCAACAGCTATTGTGAGGATTTTGTACGGATTTCCGTGTTTATCCAAAATAGGAGTGTAAGTCTCCGATAACCAGAGCGAACCAGTTGAGGTGTCTGTTCTACTTTCAATTTTTTGAGACTTGCCAGACCTTAATTTATTCCATAAAATATCGAACTCTTCAGAAAATTCGCTGCCAGATTTAAACTCTGCCAGATTTTTCCCCAGCATATCATCGCGTTTCCGACCAAAAAACTGCAAGAAGTTATCGTTTATTTCAAGTATATTTCCGTCTAAATCAAATTCAATAACCAAATTAGAGTTATTCAGCGCATTAAAAACTCCACGTAGCTTCAACTCGTTTTCAATTATCTGGTCTTGAGTCTTTTCAAGCTCACTTAGCTTTTGTCGTAAAATATCTTCTGATGCCTGCAAAGCTTCAGCATTTTGACGTATTTCGTGTTCAAGATGCTTATTCACAGAAATATCTTCGGCTATGTTCAACACCTTATAGGTATTGTTGTTTTGGTCAAAAATAGGTGAGTAAACTTCCGAAATCCAAACATCAGATAATTTGCCATTTATGATTAACCGCGAAGTTTTGTTTTTTGAATTTCCCTCGGAAAGTTTTTTCCAAAAATAATCGTAGCCATTAGGATATTCTGACATTGAAAAAGTATCTGTAAATTGGCTATGTTTCGCCGATTCGATTTTGTTTTGTGGTATTTGCAGCAAATCTGCAAAAGATTTATTTATTCTAATAACCTGTCCGTCAATGCCATACTCGGCAACTAAAGAAGAAGAGTCTAACGCATCAATAATACCCAAAACTTCGGCTTCGCGTCTTGCAGATTCCTCTTGGGTAGCTTGCAACTCTTCCATATTTTGGCGCATCTCATCTTCTTGCAATGCCATTTCTTCTGCTTGTTTTTGCGATTCTCGAAGCAGTAAAATTGTTTTCTGATTGATACGCGTAGAAGCAAGCGTAGAAGCAATATTTTCAGCAGTTTCGACCACAAAATCAATCTCAAATTGCTCAAACTTTTCGGACAACGAGGCAAGCTCCAAAATTCCTAATATTTCTTCTTCAAGTATCAGTGGCACAATCAATAACGTTCGTGGACGCATGAGCCCAAGCCCAGACGTAATTTCAATATAATCTTCTGGTAGTCTTGTCATGTAAATAACTTTGCGTTCCAAGGCGCAAGTTCCGAGTAGCCCTTCTCCTAACATTATTTTTTTCGCATGAAATTTTCGTCTGTCATAAGCATAAGAGGCTAATAATTCGATAGTTACTTTTTCTTTATCTTCATCGTTTAGCAAAAAAATACCGCCTTGATTTGCTTTTATATATTTCACCAAACTACTTATGATAGTGTAACTTAGCTCTTGTAAATTATTTGTGTTAGCCCTTAAAATATCTCCAAAATTAGCAAGCCCATGTGTTTTCCAGTTGCGTCTTTCGGTTTCTTGCTGCTGTTTTTGTTCGATATTTTTCACTTCAAGCAAACTTTGCTGCATTGATAATAAAGAATTACCTAAAATATCTTCTTCGCTAAGTGGCTTAAATTCAGTGCTTAATTTGCCATCTTCAATCTGTTTCGCAAATTTTGCAGTTCGACTCAAGCCTCCAATCAACAAATTCAGAGAAGCTGCCATTTTTCCAATCTCGTTAGTGCTTTGATAGTCCACAAACGGCGTTTCTCTTCCGTTTGCCATAGTCTCAATAGTACTATTTAGTTTATGTAATATGTTGATAATCGGACGGTTAAATAGATTTATTAAAACAAGAAAAAATACTATTGAAATTATTGCTGCGAAAATAAACAAATTACGCATACTTGAAGTTAGTGAGTATAAATCATCTTCGTGAATAGATATTGAGACGTAGTAATTGTTTTCAGGAACGTAAATATAATACTGAATTTTCCATTTTCCCTCAGAAGTAGGTGGCCAAAAATAGCGCATTTTATTAAGCCCATTTTTATTGGCACTCATTTCTTTAAACATCTGACTTTCTGCAATCAATTCATCTTCTCTTGTAGGGTGTATTAATATATATCCGTTGTTATCAACGATATACGAATATCCTTTTGCGTAATAGGTACGCGAACTTAAAATCTTTTTAAGAAATTCGATGTGCGTTTTTCTGTTGTGAGTTACGATTGTCTTCGATAGAAGTTCAAATTCTTTTTTTGTGTCAATAGCAAATTCTGCTGCCTGCACTGTGTTTACCGAATCTATTGATGTTGAGTCAGTAACAACAATATTTCTTTTTAATTTTTTAATTTGCCGATTGAGCTTTTCGATTTGACCGATGTAATGATTCGAAACTCGTTTTGCGCTACGTTTTTGCTCCGTCCGTATTTCAATATCTTTATTGGCTAATGTTATAATGTCATTCAATTGATACTCAAGCTCTTGCTCCACAACAGTTATAATGTCGGCAGATATTTTGTAATTCAGCAGAGCTGTCAACGAAGAAAAAATAAATACGATTAGAAATAAGGATATTACGATTATTCGCTTATTAACACTCAGATTTTTGAAATACTCCATGTTAACCTTTTATTGGGTTGATTTTGTTGATGAAAATTGCACATTCATTAGATTTTAAACCGGTGCGTAAAAATGAACGATATTTTTTATTAGCTTGAATATAAGTACTCTTACAAAAGTTCTTAATAAATAGCACCATTTGTCTATATTGCTGTGCAATGCATTATTATTGTAATAGAATATAAAATTAAAAAATTTTGTCAAACCAACAAGCAGGGTTTGTTCAAAAAAAAATTATAATTGAAATTCGTACTGAAATAGCATTTTTATGTGAATTGATTTTTACGAATATATCCTGAGTTGTTAATATGCACATTGAGTTATCTGTTAGAAACTGTGAGTAGCTTATATTCAAGTAAATAACAACAAAAAGGTGTCGTTTGTTTTTATGCACAAATTTATTGGTAAGTACTCTTACAAAAGTTCTTACGCTTTTTATTAACCTAAGTTGTTAATTCACAGCTTAAACGTTTCATAAAAAATAGGTCTAAGACCTTAGTAATGGAAAATTAATAATTAATAATTAATAATTTTGCTTACGCCTG